>NZ_JBGAHM010000015.1:0-71401 GCF_044226135.1 Methylocella sp.
TCGCCGGCCTGCTGATCACCACCGAGGCGATCATCACCGAGCAGCCCAAGAAGGACGCCCCCGCGATGCCGGGCGGCGGCGGCATGGGCGGCATGGGCGGCATGGATTTCTGATCCGCGCTCCCGAAACCTTGAAGAAGCCCCGGAGCGATCCGGGGCTTTTTTCGTCCGGGCGGCGATTTCGCGCGCATTTCCCGTCGGGCGTGAAATCGAGGCGCTTCCAAAACTTTGTGGATGTGCTCTAATTCGCGGGGGAGAAAATCAGGGGGGAGTCCGGTGACGACGGCAGCGTCGGAGCCGCGTTTGCGCGCGGCAAGGAGAACGGCCACTCGCGCGGCGCTGCTTGACGCCGTCTACGTCGCCTGCCCAGGGCTTTCGCGCGCCCAGGCGCGCCAGATCTTCGAGATGGCGCTCGAAGAAATCTGCGAGGCGCTGGTGCGCGGCGACAGCGTCAAGCTGCGCTCCTTCGGCCTCTTCTCGGTGCGCGCCAAGCGCGAGCGCGTCGGACGCAATCCGCGCACCGGCGTCGAGGCGCCGATCAAGCCGCGCCGCGTGCTCACCTTCAAGCCGTCGCCCGTGCTGCAGGCCTGGGTCAACGGCGCGCCCGACCCGCACGCCGAAGACTGAGCCCCGCCGCGCTTCCTCACATACAATTAAGATGTGACAGCCGCCTGAAAGCGGCTATAGCCCCTGCGACCAAGCTTCGCCAGCGCGCCCGTCGCCGCTCCGGATTCGGCGGACGCTCTCGAGCCACGCTTTCCCGCATTTTCCCGACGCGAAGTCTGCGGCCTTCGCTGAAAATGCTCTTGCCAGGGACGCTCCATGCGAACACTCGCCGCCGTCGTCGCCGTCTTCGCCCTCTCCGCCGCGGCGGTCGGCTTCCTGCATTTCGACGGGGTGACGCTGTTCCTCGCCGTCGTCTCGCTCATCTGCGCCTTCTGCGCCTGGCGCACGACGGTCACCTCGCCGCTCGCCGGCCCCTTCGCCCGGGCGCTTGGCGAGGCGCGCGCGCCGTGGCTGCGCCGCCTCTCGCGCGGCCTGACCGACGAGACCCCCGAGACCTCGACCTTCCTGCGCATCTTCATCGCCATTTTCGCAGCCGAGACGGTGATCTTCGGCGCCCTCGTGCTCATCGCCAAGATCGGGCTGTGGCCGGCGTCGATGGAGGACTATGTTCCGCCCGAAAGCGTGGCGCTCACCGTCGCCATGTTCGCGATCCTCGTCTACGGCATCTCGTTCTTTCCGGTGGTGCGCGCCATGACGCGCATCGGCGACCGCTATTTCGACGCGATGGGCCTGACCCATGCGCGGATCTGGCCGCTGCCCGCCTTCGCGATCCGGGAGCGCTGGCTCGCGACGGCCATGATCGTGTTTCTGGTCGTGATCAACCAGACGCAGGTCGGCATCAACGTCCGCCTGTCGTTCTTCTCGCGCGACTGGTTCAACGCCATCCAGAACAAGGACGCCGTGACCTTCTGGGCGCAGCTGCTCTGGGTGTTCGTGCCCTGGGCTTTCATCTACATCGCCTCGGCCATCGTCGAATTCGTGGTCGCCTCGACCCTCGTCATCCGCTGGCGGCGCTGGCTCACCGACAATTACGTGTCGCGCTGGCTCGACGGCCACGCCCATTACCGCATGGCCCTCGCCGGCGGCGCCGCCGACAACCCGGACCAGCGCATCGCCGAGGACGTCAACCGCTTCATCAACGGCGGGCAGGAAGGCTATGGCATCTATTCCTTCGCCATCCTGCTGATCGCCAACCTCTCCTCGCTGGTCTCGTTCTCGATCGTGCTGTGGGGGCTTTCGTCCAATTTCACCCTGCCCGGAACCTCGATCCCCGTGCCGGGCTTCCTGTTCTGGGTGGCGCTGATCTACGCCGGCGTCGGCACCTGGGTCACCCATCTCATCGGCCGCTCGCTGGTCTCGCTGTCGTTCCAGCGCCAGCGCTTCGAGGCCGATTTCCGCTTCTCGCTCGCCCGCCTGCGCGAATATGACGAGCAGGTCGCCCTGCTCGACGGCGAATACGCCGAAAAGGCCTCGCTCGGGCGCCGTTTCGGCGCGATCATCGCGAATTATTTCCAGATCGTGCGGGTGCGCAAGAATCTCATCGGCTTCACCGCCTGCTACGGCCAGCTGTCTCCGCTGATCCCCTACATCGTCGCCGCGCCCTTCTATTTCGCCAACAAGATCACGCTGGGCGTGATGACGCAGACGGCGCGCGCCTTCGGCAGCGTCGACAGCGCGCTGACCTTCTTCGTGACCTATTACGTCTCGCTCGCCGACTTCAAGGCGGTGCTCGACCGACTTTCGTCCTTCGACGCCTCGATCGAGGCGGCCCATGGACGCGTCGGCCTGCGCCATGCGCAGACGCACGGGCCGGACGCGCGCGAGATCGTCCTTTCCGACGTGACCCTGCGCCTGCCTGACGGGCGCGCCATCGTCGAGCACGCCGACCTGCGCCTCTCCCGGGGCGAATCGACGCTCCTGACCGGCGCCTCGGGCTCCGGCAAATCGACCCTGTTCCGGGCGCTGTCGGGCGTCTGGCCCTTCGGCGAGGGCCTCGTCACGACGCCCGAAGGCGCGAAGCTGATGCTGCTGCCGCAAAAGCCCTATCTGCCGATCGGCCCGCTGATCGGCGCCGTCACCTATCCGGCGACGCCCGACGCCTATGAGGAAGACGACGTGCGCGCCGCGCTCGCGGCGGTTCAGCTGCCGGGGCTCGCCGACCAGCTGTTCGTCGAGGACAACTGGGGCCATCGCCTTTCAGGCGGCGAACAGCAGCGCCTCGCCGTGGCCCGCGCGCTGCTCGCCAAGCCCGACTGGCTGTTCCTCGACGAGGCGACGGCGGCCATGGACGAGACGCTCGAAGCGGCGATCTATGACGCGCTGGCGCGCAACCTGAAAGACGCGACCATCGTGTCGATCGGCCACCGTTCGAGCCTGCTCGCCATGCATGACCGGCATGTCGAGCTGCGGCCTGCGGGCGACGGCGCCTCGAAACTGTTCGAGGCGACCGTCCCGGCGTGAGGCCGAAGCCCGCACGCCCCGGGCCGGTCGGCCGCGCATGACCGACGCGCGCGGCATGGCCCCCGGCCCCTCATTGCTGTCTTTCCTCGCGAGCGCGGAGGGGGCGCGGCTGCGCGCCCGCTTTGTCGAAAAGACCATGCCGAAAGGCGCGCTGTTCCGCGACCAGGACCGTGCCGACCGCGTCTTCGTCGTGCTGTCCGGGCGGCTGCGCGTCTATCTTGCGACCGAGGACCGCGAGCTCTCGCTCTCCTATCTGACCGAGGGCGACATTTTCTCGACCCATACGCGCGCGCAGCTCGCCGCCGCCGAGGAAAGCCGCCTGCTGCTCGCCGAGCGCGGCGTGCTCGAAGGCGAGCTCGACGCCTGCCCGCCGCTGCGCGCGGCGATCATCCGCGTGCTCGCCCGAACCCTGACGCAGAGCCTGACCGCGATCGAGGACCTCGCCTTCCATGACGTGCGCGGGCGGATCGCGCGGTTTCTGCTGCGCTGCGCCGAACGCGAAGGCGAGGCGCGCGCCGGCCGGATCATCGCGCCCGGCCTCGGCATGGACGAGATCGCCGCCCTGCTCGGCGCGAGCCGCCAGAGCGCCTCGACCGAATTCAACGCGCTGATCCGCGAGGGCGCGCTCGAGCGGCTCGACCGGCGCCGCCTGCGCCTCCTCGACGTGAGAAAATTGCGCGCCGCCGCCGGAAATGTCGCCGAGGCGACAGACCGGGTTCGACGCCGCCCCTAAAGCAAGGGTCCGTCAGCTTTCTGAAGGACCGCCGGAATGGGAAAATTCGACCGCTACGTCAGCTTCGTCAACGCCGACTGGCAGGGCCGCTCGGCCCGGGTGATGGAGGGCCTCATCGCCCATATCGAGGCGCGAGACAGCGCCTTCTGGCCCTATTTCGAGCGCCAGCGCGAACTCGCCCATGCGCGCGGCCTCGACGACCTGCGCGTGTTGCATAATTTCCTGCCGACCCTCAAGGAGCTTCTCGAGGAGCTCGGCGACGCGGCGACGCTCGAACAGCTCGAGGATCTCGAAGAAAACTGCATGTGAGGGCGCGGGCGGCGCGCCTCGCCGGACACGCGCGGTCACGTCCCGGCCGCGGCCGCCCGCGCCAAAAAGGCTGCGATTTACGCTCGGATGCTCTAGTTTGGCCCCGAATCGCCCGGAAGTCGGGCCTTGTCGGGGGCGGGACGGCATGAAGGCGCTTCTGTTTTCGATCGCGGCGCTCGCCGTGGTCATGGCCGGCGGCCCGGCGACGGCCGAGGACGGCGTGATCAGGGGAACGGTCGCCTATCGCGAGCGGATGGCGCTGCCGCCCAACGCGCAGGTCGAGGTCACGCTGGTCGACGTTTCGCGCGCCGACGCGCCGGCCGACGTCGTCGCCCGCGCCGTGTTCGAGGCGCAGGGCCGCCAGTCTCCGATCGCCTTCGAGCTGCCCTATGAGACGGCGGCGATCCAGCCGCGCGCCCGCTATGCGCTCGAAGCCCGCGTCACCATCGACGGCCGCATCGAATTCCGCACCGCCGCCTATCATCCGG
This sequence comes from Methylocella sp., assembly GCF_044226135.1. Taxonomy (NCBI): domain Bacteria; kingdom Pseudomonadati; phylum Pseudomonadota; class Alphaproteobacteria; order Hyphomicrobiales; family Beijerinckiaceae; genus Methylocella; species Methylocella sp. The sequence continues at coordinate 4,557 of NZ_JBGAHM010000015.1, forward strand.
CCTTTCCGGCGGGCGGGCGGCCGATCGAGCTCATGCTGCGCCGCGTCCGCATCCGCCCCGAGGCGCTCGCGCCCGAGACGCCGACCGGCCGCTGGCTCGCCGAGCGGATCGCGCCCGGCGCCGTCATCGACCGCGCGCAGACCACGCTCGAACTCACCGCCAGGGGCGGCGTCTCGGGCTCGGGCGGCTGCAACCGCTATTTCGGCAAGGCCGAGATCGACGGCGACAGGATCCGCTTCGGCAAGCTCGGCTCGACGCAGATGGCCTGTCCGGAGGCGCTCATGGAGCAGGAGCGCCGCTTCTTCGGCGTGCTCGAGGAGGCGCGCAGCTGGATCGTCGATCCGCTGCGCCGCAAGCTCACGCTGTTCGACGCCTCGGGCGCGCCGCTCGCGACGTTCTCGGCGATGTGAGCGGCGGCGCCTCGCGCCTGGGGCGTTTTCAGTAAAAGTTGCAGACTTTTACGTCAAGAAAATGCGTAAAAACAAGATTTTGGAGCGCGTTCACGACTCGATGAACGCGCTCTAGGGCCTGCTCCAGGAGAGACGGATTCTGAACTCCGGCGAGGCGTCCTCGCCGACCACCCACAGGTCGCCCTCGGAGCTGAGCGTCGCGCCGAATTCGACCTCCACGGTCTCGGGCCGGTTGGGCAGCGCGCCGACGGCGCGCTCGAGCGTCGCGGCGATCTCGCCCAGCGCGCCAAAGGCGCCCTCGAGCACGCTGGCGGCGGCGCGGGTCGCGCCGTTCATCAGCCCGCCGTCGGCGACGCCCTCCTCGGGGGCGCCCCCAAACAGCACGATCTGGCCTTCCGAAAAATCGATGATCATGCGTGCGGACATGGCGACCTCCTGTTTCGACGCGCCTCGCCTCAGTCGCCGCGACGCGACGCCGGGCCAAGGCGGGTCAGAAGCTTTTCGTAAAGCGGATTTTCGGCGGAAAACACATAATCGAGCGCCGCGACGCCGACATGACCGGCGCCCCGCGCGATCAGCCAGTCGGCGAGCGCCGCGGCCTGCGCGTGCGGGCAGTTGAGGCAGACCCGCCCATCCTCGGCGCGAAAGCGCAGCCGCGCCGCAAACAGCGTCTGCGCCTCCATGAACAGCGCCGGCGGCGCGCCGGGCAGAAACGCCGTCACCTCGCGCGTCGTGCGCGCCGTCTCTTCGGCGGCGATGCGCGACAGGATCACGCGCGCCCGTTCGAGCGACTCGCGGCTCCAGCGCGCCGGCAGCGAGGCGACGAGATTGGCCTGCGAGCGCAGGATGATCCCGTCGTCGAGAATCTTCAGCGCATTGGCTTCGAGCGTCGCGCCGGTGGTGGTGATGTCGACGATGAGCTCGGCCTGGCCGGCCGCCGGAGCGCCCTCGGTCGCGCCCGAGCTTTCGACGATGCGATAGTCCGACACATGCATTTTGGCGAAAAAGCGCCGGGTCAGGTTGACATATTTGGTCGCGACCCGCATCCGCCGCCCGCGCCGCGCGCGAAACCCGGCCGCGACGTCCTCGAGGTCGGACATCGCGCGCACGTCGATCCAGGCCTGCGGCACGGCGACGACCACATTGGCGAAGCCGAAGCCGAGCGGCGTCAGGAGCGCGAGCCGGTCGTCGGCGTCGGGCACGGATTCGCGCACCAGATCCTCGCCGGTCACGCCGAGATGGACCTGCCCCGAGGCGAGCTGGCTCGTAATGTCGCCGGCCGAAAGAAAGGCGATCTCGACGCCGGGGAGCCCGGCGAGCGCGCCGCGGTAGTCGCGCGCGCCGCGCCCCTTGACGATCTCGAGCCCCGCCCGCGCGAAAAAGGCCGAGGCGTTTTCCTGCAGCCGCCCCTTGGACGGCACGGCGAGGACGAGCGTGCCCGCCTCGTTCATGCCGGCGCTCCTGCCGGCGCTCCTGTCCGCGCTCATGGCCGGTCCTCCTGCGTCTGCGCGGGCCGCAGGCCGTCGACCCGGATCGCCGCGCCGACCGCAGGAATCGGCGCGCGCGCGCCGAGCGCCTTCAGGAGCCCGTCGTAGCGGCCGCCGGCGACGACCGGCCTTGCGTCGGGCGCCAGCCCGTCATGCGCCTCGAACACGAAGCCCGTGTAATAGTCGAGGTCACGCGTGAAGCCGGCCTCGAAGACGAGCGAGGCGAGGTCGAGGCCGAGCGCCGCGATGAAGCCGAGCCGCATGTCGAAGGCGTCGAGGCTCGCCGAAAGGTCGAGCCTGGCGTCGGCGGCGAGGCGGCGCATTTCGAGCGAGGCGACGTCAGGGTCGCCCTTGATCTGAAGAAAGCGCTCGACCACGGCGATCTTTTCGCGCGGCGCGCCGGCGCCGGCGTGGGTCGCCGCCTGCTCCAGAAAGCGGTCGGCGATCTCGGCCGCGCTGCGCCCGCCGACCGAGGCGATGCCGGCGATCGAGAGCAGATCTTCGACGAAGGCGCGCGCGCCCTTCATGTCGGCCCCCTGCAACAGCGAGATCACGCCCGAATGGTCGTGCGCGCCGCCGTTTTTCGCGGCGCTGAGGATTTCGGCGACGCTTTTTCCCTGCGCATGGCCGCGCATGATGCGCCGGCGCCATTGCGGACCGAGGTCGAGCGCCTCGATGAGCCGCGCGAACAGCCCGGCGTCGCCGATGCGCACCTTGTGGGCGCCCTCGCCCACGACGCTGGCGGCGTCGAGCGCGAGCGTCAAGATCTCGGCGTCGGCGGCTTCGAGGTCGGGCCGGCCGAAACTCTCGACGCCGGCCTGCACGAATTCGCACTTTTCGCCGGCGGCGTAGCGGAACACCGGCCCGCAATAGGAGAAAGCCGCCGCCTCCCCCGCAAGCTCGGAGGCGAGATAATGCTGCGACACGGGGATGGTGTATTCGGGCCGCAGGCAATATTCGGCGCCCGAAAGGTCGCTCGTCAGATAGAGCTGGCTGCGCAGATCCTCGCCCGAATCGAAGAAGATCGCGGCGGGCTGCAGGATCGACGGCTCGCAGCGCTGATAGCCGGCGTTGGCGAGATGGGCCGCCACGGCGTCGAAGGGATTTTGGGTCACGGCGGGCTCGGGAGACTGGGGCGCTGAGCCCTCGGCGGGCGAAGGCGGTCTGAGACGTCGAGGCTCTCTTAAGGCATGGGCGCGGCGAAGGGAACCGCGCTCCGCCTCAGCCTGCGCGCCGCGCCAGCACCTCGCGCACCGCCTCGACGAGCCGCGCCTCGGGGACTGCGACCTGCGCCCGCGCCCGCATTTCGAGATAATCCGCGCGGTCCTTGTTCATGCCGGCGATCTCGGCCCCGAGCGCGAGGTCGCGGATCATGACCTGCGGCCCTTCGGCGTGCTCGCGCTCGTTCGTGCCCTGGATGACGGCGCAGAGCGAGCCCCGCCGGTCGGCGTATTTGAGCTGCGCGTTCATGCCCGACGCGCCAAGATAAAGCTCGGCCCTGATCCCGGCCGCGCGCAGCTCGCAGACGAAGCGCTGGTAGCGCGCCGTTTCGCCCCTGTCGAGCGCCAGCACCACCACCGGCCCCGCCTGCGCGCCCGACGCGACGACGGGCGAGCCCGCAGCCTTCAGCGCCGCATAAAGCCGCGACACGCCGATCGAGAAGCCGGTCGCGGGCACGTTCTCGGCGCGGAAGCGGCCGACGAGCCCGTCATAGCGCCCGCCGCCGCCGACCGAGCCGAAGCGGACCGGCCTGCCGTCGTCGCCCGGGACTTCAAAGGTCAGCTCGGCCTCGAACACGGGGCCGGTGTAATATTCGAGGCCGCGCACGACGGAGGGGTCGATGCGGATGCGGTCCTCGTATCCGGCGGCGTTAAATAAGGCGGCCATCGCCTCAAGTTCGGCGCGACCCTCCTGCCCGATGGCGCTGTCGCGCAACCTGACGTCGATAGACGCGATATCGTCGCCCGCGTCTTTCGGGCGATCGAGCATGCCGAGCACGCATTCGATTTCCCCAGCGTTCAGCCCCGCGCCTTTCGTGAAATCCCCGCTCTCGTCCCTGCGCCCTGCGCCCAGCAGCAGCGCCACGCCGTCGGCGCCAAATTTGTCAAACTTGTCGATCGCCCGCAGCACGGTCAGCCTGCGCCCGGCGTTTTCCTCTCCGCCAAGGCCGATCGACTCCAGCACGCCGTCGAGCACCTTGCGACTGTTGACCTTGATGACGTAATCGCCGCGCCTAACGCCGAGCGCCTCCAGCGTGTCGGCGGCCATCATGCAGATTTCGGCGTCGGCGGCGACCGAGGCCGAGCCGACCGTGTCGGCGTCGAACTGCATGAACTGGCGGAAGCGCCCCGGCCCCGGCTTCTCGTTGCGAAAAACGTAGCCGGCGCGATAGCTGCGATAGGGTTTCGGCAGCCGGTCGTAATTCTCGGCCACATAGCGGGCGAGCGGCGCGGTGAGGTCGTAGCGCATCGACAGCCAGCTCTCGTCATCGTCCTTGAACGAGAACACGCCTTCGTTCGGGCGGTCGAGGTCGGGCAGGAACTTGCCGAGCGCCTCGGTCAGCTCGATGAACGGCGTCTCCACCGCCTCGAAGCCGTAAAGCTCGTAGACCTCGCGGATTTTAGCCAGCATGCGCTCGGTCGCGGCGATCTCGGCCGGCCCGCGGTCGCCGAATCCGCGCGGCAGCTTCGCGCTAGCGCGCGGTTTTTTCTCGTCAGTCACGCCCATCGTCCGTCGCGCCGGGCTGGCCCGGCCTTTCCAAAATTTAACGCGGCTTTCTACGGGCGGCGGGCGCGGGCCGCAAGCGCGCCCTCTGGCGCGACGCGGGGCGCGCCCTACCTATAAGGCGGCGGCGCGCCGCCTCCTTATCAACCGGAGTAGACCATGTCACCCGAGGAACGCCAGCTGATTCAGGGCCTGTTCGACCGGATCAAGGCCGCCGGCGACGGGCCGCGCGACAGGGAGGCCGAGGCGTATATCGCCGAGGCGGTCAAGGCCGCGCCCCATGCGCCCTATCTTCTCGCCCAGACCACCATCGTTCAGGACCAGGCGCTGCGCGCCGCGAGCGAGCGCCTGCAGCAGCTCGAGGCGCAGGTGCGCGACCTCAACGAGCGCCTGGCGCAGCAGCCGCCGCAGCAGCAGGGCGGCGGATTTCTCAGCGGACTCGGCTCGCTGTTCGGCGGCCAGCCGCAGCAGCCGCCGCAGCAGCAGGCTTGGGGCCGTCGTCCGCCGCAGCAGGGCGGATGGGGCGGCCAGCCGCAGCAGCCTTATGGCCAGCCCTTCGACCGCAACGGCCAGCCGATGGGCGGCCCGGCGGGCGGGCCGTGGGGCCAGCCCCAGGGCGGCCAGATGGGCGGTCCCCAGATGGGCGGTCCTTGGGGCCAGCAGCCCGGCATGATGGGCGGCGGCATGATGGGCCAGCCGGGCGGCGGCGGCTTCCTCAAGGGCGCGCTCGGCGCGGCGGCGGGCGTCGCCGGCGGCGTGCTGCTCGCGGATTCGATCAAGGGGCTGTTCGCCGGCGGGCATGACCCGCATGGCGTCAGCGCCGGCGTCGCCGATGCGGGCGCGGGCGACGCCGGAGCGGCCGACCTCGCCAGCGCGCAGGGCGGCGACACCATCATCAACAATTATTATGGCGACCAGGGGCCGCAGCAGGCGGACGCCGGCGGCTTCTCGACCGGCGGCGACTATCAGAACGCCGACTACGACCCGGGCTATGACGCCGGCTACGACTACGGCGACGATTCGACCGACGTCTAGGCCGACGCATCCAGGCCGCCCGCGCCGCCCGGGTCCCTGATCCGGGCGGCTTCCTGTGGACGCCCCCGGCGTGCGTCAGGTCCACACCCTTGCGCGAAGTCATGGCCCCGCGCGTCCGCCTCTGGTCGACTGGCGGGGACGCAATCCGGTCGCGGGAGGAACGCATGAAGGCGCTGGTCTATCAGGGTCCGGGCAGGAAGGCGCTCGAGGAGCGGCCGAAGCCGCGCGTCGAGGCGCCGGACGACGCGGTGGTCAGAATCGTCAAGACCACCATCTGCGGCACCGACCTGCATATTCTCAAGGGCGACGTGCCGAGCTGCGCCCCCGGCCGGGTGCTGGGCCATGAAGGCGTCGGGATCGTCGAGGAGGTCGGCCCCGCCGTCGCCATGTTCAGGCCCGGCGACCGCGTGCTGATCTCCTGCATCACCGCCTGCGGGCGCTGCGCCTATTGCCGGCGCGGCATGTTCTCCCATTGCGAAACCGGCGGCTGGATGCTCGGCAACACGATCGACGGGACGCAGGCTGAATATGTGCGCACGCCGCACGCCGATTCGAGCCTCCACCCCATTCCCGAAGGCGCCGACGAGGAGGCGCTCGTGATGCTGAGCGACATCCTGCCGACGGGTTTTGAGTGCGGCGTGCTCAACGGCAAGGTGAAGCCCGGCTCGACCGTCGCCATCGTCGGCGCGGGGCCGATCGGCCTCGCCGCGCTGCTCACCGCGCAATTCTATTCGCCGGCGCGGATCGTCGTGATCGACCTCGACGACAACCGGCTCGAGGTCGCGCGCCGCTTCGGCGCGACCGACGCCGTCAACAGCCGCGACGGCGGGGCCGCGCAAAAGGTTCTGGAGATGACCGGCGGGGTCGGCGTCGACACGGCGATCGAGGCGGTCGGCGCGCCGGCCACCTTCACGCTCTGCGAGGACATCGTGGCGCCTGGCGGCGTGCTCGCCAATGTCGGCGTGCATGGCGTCAAGGTCGACCTGCACATCGAGCGGCTGTGGGCGCACAACGTCACCATCACGACGGCGCTCGTCGACACCACATCGACCCCCATGCTGCTCAAGACCGTCGAGGCGAAGAAGCTCGAGCCGGCGAAGCTCGTCACGCATCGCTTCGGGCTCGACGACATTCTCGAAGCCTATGACACGTTTGGCCGCGCCGCCGAGACGCGGGCGCTCAAGGTGGTGATTTCGCCTTAGGCGTTTTCAGCGAAGGTCGCAGACGTTCGCTTGAAGACAATGCGCTTCAACAGCGAGCCGAAGCGCGTCGCCGGCGAGCGTCCGCCCGGCGCGCTTCAGGTCGCGGGCGGGCGCTCGCCGGCGAAGGAGAGCAGCACGTCGGCGTAGGCTTCGGCCCCATGCGCGCGCGCGAAATCGGCGGCGAGCGCCGAAGCCCGCGCATGGGCCGAGGGAAGCCTGGCCGCGAGCCGAAGGATCGCCGCGGCGAAGGAGCGCGCGTCATAAGGCGAAAAGATTTCGCCCTCGGCCTCGCCCCTGGCGATCGCCGCCGCAGCGAAGGTGCCCTGCGCCGCGACGACCGGGCGCCCCGCCGCCGCCGATTGCGTGAAGACGCCAGAGCCGCGCAGCCCGAACAGCGCCGGATCGTAAGGCAGCAGCATGGCGTCGACGCGCGCCGTCTCGGCGGCGTAGTCGGCGTCGCTCAGGGCGCCGTCGAGGAGCCGCGCCGCGCCGCTCGCGCGCAGGCGCCGCTCGGCCGCGATGGTCGCGGGCTCCCAGCCGCCGTGCTGGACCTGCACGACGAAATCCGCCTCGAGCTTTTTCGCGCGGCAGAGGTCGAGCGCCTCGGGCAGCAGATGAAAGCCCTTGTCGCATTTGGAATAGCCGAAGAAGCCGAACACGGGCCGCGCCGGAACCGCGCGCGCCGGCGCGACGTCGCCGAAGGGCACGGGCAGGATCGCCGCCTCGACGCCATAGGCCTCGCGGTAGGAGCGGGCGATCTCGACGTTCTCGGCAGAAAAGAACAGGCACTTTCCGGTCAGCGCGCGGGCGCGGCGGAAGGCCCTGGCGTAAATCTTCGGCGCGAGCCGGCCCTTGCGGCCCCAGGGCGTCCAGTCCGGCGCGAACATCAACTGGCAGAGGACGCGCGGCCGCCGTTCGGGCGGCGTCGCGAGCAGGGCCTCGACGAGGCCCGGAAGCTGGTGCTGCGACACGGCCGGCAGCACGACGAGACAGGTTTCGCGCGCGTCGGCCGGAAGCGCCAGAAAATCCTCCCGGAACTCGCGGTTGAGGAGTCGGGCCGAGGCATGTTCGGTCGGCGCGTCCGGATCGAAGCGCCGCATCGCCAGAAAGGCCAGCGCGCGACGCAGCCGCCATTCGTTCGACGAGGCGCCCACGCTTTCATAGAGCGAGCGCCGGAAATGCGCCGTCGCGCCGAGTTCGGCCAGCACCTCGGGGCGCGCGGCGCGCGGCGCGAAGACGCGCCAGCCGACGCCGCGGCGCGTCAGCGCCTCGCCGACCTGGCGGATCAGGCTGTAGCTGTGCTCGCCCTTTCCCAGAAGACCCGGATCGAGGAAACTTATTTTCATCTTCTGTCCGACGCCTTCCCCGCGCCCTGCCGCGCTTTATTCTGCGCTCATCGCGCTTTCCGGGCGGCGCGACTTGCCGGATTTCCGGAGCGGCCGATGCATCCCAATTCACGTGGCGCTGTCAAATCGTTCCAGTCTTTGATATGACCTTTGGCTTATCAAGGCGCTGCGGAGCGCATCGTGTCGCCTCTCGACGCGGCCGCGGCCTTGACCTCGATCAACTCCGTCGCCGCGCTCAAGTCATGCGCTGCGCCGGAACGCCCGCTTCAAGCGCAAATTGAGGACGACGCGCGGCTTACGCGATTCCTTTCGTCAGCATTCAGGACTTTGTCAAATTCCATGAAGTATTGACTCGCCAAAGATCTTCCATGACCGCGAGAGACAAAATCGCGGCGCGCATCGCGCCCGGCGCAGGGGCGCTCCAATATGACGACTTCAAGACCAGTCCGCAGGAGCGTTCTGTAATATCTGCAGCTTGACTTTTGTGCTCCGCCCGCTCATTATGTCGTCATCTGCAAGAAAAGTAGATGCAGGCGTCCCGGTTTCGAGAAGAACAAGCCTTTGTTCTCCTTCATGCGCCGGACCGCTTTTTTTGACGAACCCTCGTGCAGGGCGTCGACCGTTCCCAGCCGCAACCGCCCGATAAAGACGGCGGGACCGGCGCATCTGAAAGATCCCCCTTTGGACGATTTCTCCGGACTCGGCCTCGCCGAGCCGCTTCTCCTCGCCCTGGACAAAATGGGCTTTTCAAAGCCGACGCCGATCCAGGCGCAGGCCATCCCCCATGTCCTTTCCGGCCGCGACCTCGTCGGCATCGCCCAGACCGGCACCGGCAAGACCGCCGCCTTCGCCCTTCCCATTCTCCACAAGCTCGCCGAGAACCGCCAGCAGCCGCCCCGCGGCGGCGCCCGCGTGCTGGTGCTGAGCCCCACCCGCGAGCTCGCGAGCCAGATCGCCGAAAGCTTCCGCAACCTCGGCTCGCAGATGCGGCTTAATGTCGCCGTCATCTTCGGCGGCGTGCCGCATGGCGCGCAGATCCGCGCCCTGCAGCGCGGGCTCGACGTGCTGGTCGCGACCCCCGGCCGCCTCGTCGACCATCTCGACGCCGGCGCCGCGCATCTCGGCAAGACTGAATTCTTCGTCCTCGACGAGGTCGACCAGATGCTCGACCTCGGCTTCGTCAAGTCGATCCGCCGCATCGTCGGGACGCTGCCGCGCGAGCGCCAGAACCTGTTCTTCTCGGCCACCATGCCGACCGAGATCGCCAAGCTCGCCGGCGACCTTCTGAACAATCCGGCGCAGGTTTCCGTCACGCCGGTCGCCAAGACCGCCGACCGCGTGGCGCAGCAGGTGCTGTTCGTCGAGACGCACCGCAAGCGCGACGTGCTCGTCGACCTGTTCGCCGATCCGGCGCTGTCGCGCGCCATCGTCTTCACCCGCACCAAGCGCGGCGCGGACAAGGTCGCCCAGCATCTCGAGGAAGCCGGCGTCGCCGCCGCCGCCATTCATGGCAACAAGAGCCAGAGCCAGCGCGAGCGCTCGCTCGCGGCCTTCCGCTCGGGCCGCGTGCGCGCCCTGGTCGCGACCGACATCGCCGCCCGCGGCATCGACGTCGACGCCGTCACCCACGTCGTCAATTTCGAGCTGCCGGAAGTGCCCGAGGCCTATGTCCACCGCATCGGCCGCACGGCGCGCGCCGGCGCCGAGGGCATCGCCATCTCGCTGTGCGACGGCGCCGAACGCGACCTTCTGCGCAACATCGAGCGGCTGACGCGCCAGCGCGTGCCGTCGGAAGATCGCCGCGCGGCCCCGGGCTCGCCCGAATCGCGCCCGCCGCTGCGCACGCAGCAGCGCCCGCTCGACCAGCGCCGCGCGCCCTCCGCCCCGCCGGCGAGCCGCGTGCAGGAGCGCGGACCGGAACAGCGCGGCCGCGGCGCGCCCAACGGCGCGGCCGGAGGCCATGCGGCGGCCCATGCCGGCGCCCATCATGCCGGCGGCGCCCATCACGCCAACGCCCATGGGCCGGCGGGCCAGCCCGCAGGCCATGCCGGCAGGTCGCGCTTCCCGTCGAACCGGCCGCAGGGCGAGCGCCGCTCCAGCGACCGGCCGGCGCCGCGCCCCGCCTGACGCTGGCCGCGGCCCTGGCCGCGACAGAGCGGCTCATCTGAAAAGGCGCGGCGGCCGCTTCGGCCCCGTGCCTTTTTCATGTCGCGCGCCACCCTGTTTCAGATCGCCAGATTTCGCGTCGCGGACGGGCGCGCCGGAACCGGAAACGGCTCCGCGCAATTTCGCCGCTTCGCCAAGGCCGGCGCGCTTCGCCGCCTGAACCAGGCTCGCCGCCTGAACATTGTCCCGCGCCTGCGGAAAATATCGGAAACTTTGGCCATGACGCCCACGCCCCTCGCCAAAAATCCGGGACGGATCGCGCCGTCGCTTGCGCGGCTCGCCCTTTGCCTCGGGCTCTGCGCGGCGATCGCCGCTGTCGGCGGCGCGACGACCGCGCCGCAAATCGGCTCATGGTACGCTTCGCTCGCAAAGCCCGCGTTCACGCCCCCGAACGGGGCGTTCCCGATCGTCTGGCCGGCGCTCTACGGCCTCATCGCCGTGGCGCTCTGGCGGCTGTGGGACCGCGCCCCCGCCTCTCCACAGCGGCGCGCGGCGCTGCTGACGCTCGGCGCCAATCTGGCGCTGAACGCGCTCTGGTCGCCGGTCTTCTTCGGCCTCCACGCGACGAAATGGGGGCTCGCGATCATTCTTGCGATGATCGCGACGCTCGTCGCCGCGATCATCGGCGCGGCGCGGGCCGACCGCCTCGCCGCGGCCCTGCTCGCGCCCTATCTGGCCTGGATCGTCTTCGCGGCGGCGCTCAACGCCGAGATCGTCCGCCTGAACCCGTAAGGGCCCGCGGCCTCAGGCGGCCGTCCAGCCGCCGTCCATGGAAAGATTGGCGCCGGTGATCTGCGCGGCCGCGTCGGTGCACAGGAAGCAGGCGAGCGCGGCGACCTCGTCGACGGTGACGAACTGCTTCGTCGGCTGCGCCGTCAAAAGAACGTCATTGATGACCTGCTCGCGGGTCAGGCCGCGGGCCGCCATGGTGTCGGGGATCTGCTTTTCGACGAGCGGCGTCCAGACATAGCCGGGCGAAATGCAGTTGACGGTGACGCCGAAGGTCGCGAGCTCGAGCGCCGCCGTCTTGGTGAGGCCGTCGATGCCGTGTTTGGCGCTGACATAGGCCGACTTGAAGGGCGAGGCGACCTTGGAATGGGCCGAGGCGGTCGAGATGATGCGCCCCCATTTGCGCGCTTTCATGCCGGGGATCACGGCCGCCATGGCGTGGAACGCGGCCATCAGGTTGATGGCGATGATGAGCTCCCATTTCTCCGGCGGAAACTCCTCGATCGGCGCGACGTGCTGGATGCCGGCGTTGTTGACGAGCACGTCAACGGCGCCGAACGTCTTTTCGGCGTCGGCGACCATGGCGCGGATCTCGGGGCCCTTCGACATGTCGGCCGAGGAATAGACCGCCTTGACGCCGAACTCCTTCTCGATGCCGGCTCGCTCGGCTTCGATCGCCGCGGCGTCGCCAAAGCCGTTGATGACGACATTGGCGCCTTCCCTGGCGAAGGCGCGGGCGACGGCGAGGCCGATTCCGCTGGTGGAGCCGGTGACGATGGCTGTGCGGGACTTGAGCGACATTCAAAGCTCCATGCGTGCGATTTCAGGCGCGGGCCGCCGGCCGGCGGCGTGGACGGGCGCCATTTTGGCGCCATGACCGAATCCGCCTGGCGGCGAGAGAGTGCAGCAGCGCCGCCGCCCCGCGCAAGCCCCGGCCCGGGCGCGCCGGACGGCGTCGCACGCCAGCGCAGCCTCCGCCCCCAAGCTTGCGCGAACCCGGCGCAGGCGCGACGCGCGCGCAAAAAGCCTTTAAACTGCGCCCATGACGGATTCTTCGCACGGTCCAGCAAAGGCGGCGCCCACAAGGCCGGCTCCCGCAAGGCATGGCTCCCCCGGGCATGATTGCGCCGACGCTTCGCATGGCGTCTCGCATGACGGCGCGCGCGGCGCCGCCATGCCGGCGCATGAGCCCGCCGCGCGCCCCCCGGAGGGGCTGACCCCGAGCCGGCGTCGCGTGCTCGACATTCTCGCCGCCGCGAACCGCCCGCTCGGGGCCTATGACCTCATCGACCTCGTCGGCGAGGCGACCGGCAAGCGCCCCGCCCCGATTTCAATTTATCGCGCGCTCGATTTTCTGCTCGAACGCGGGCTCGCGCACCGGCTCGCCACGCGCAACGCCTATGTCGCCTGCGGCCACGCCCATGCGCGCGAGGCGACGGTGGTTTTTCTCATCTGCGAGCGCTGCGGGACGGTGGCCGAGGCCCATTCCGGCGCGGTCGCCGAAGCGCTCGACGCGCTCGCCGCAAGGGCCGGCTTCGCGCCGCGCACCCAGGCGGTCGAGGTCGCCGGCCTGTGCCGGGCTTGCGCCGGCGCGACGCCGGTCACTGGCTGAACACGCCGGCCCATTGCAACAGGGCCGGCAGGCCGATGCTGCTGATCGGCAGCGCGACGGCGGCGATGGCCGGCTGAGCGAGAAACGCGCTGAAGGAGCCCTCGCTATAAGAGCTCACCCATTCCCGGCATTCCGTCCAGCGATCCTTGTTCATCTCCCCATCCGCGCGAGCGTGATCCAGCGCGCCGAGAGTTTGCTCGCGCGAACGGTCCGCAGCATTATTCAACGCCAAGGCGCACCCGAAGGCCATGGCGAGGCCGGTCATGTGCAATAAAATGAACGGAATGCTGGTCGGAAAATTCGCGAAATAGGAGCTGTTCGCGACGATCAGAAGCGCAAAGACGATGAAGGGATACCAAATCAGGTTGTTCACGCATTTTGTCCGCTTGGCGATGAACAGCATGTCCAGATACTGGTTGCGCACGATCTGCTCGGCTCTGGATAGAGCGGCCATCCGATGCGAGCTGGCGTTAGTCGAGCCAAATCTTTTTTCCCAAAGGTAATATGAGCTTTGCGGCCATGCCGTTGTCACGGTTCCAAGCCGGCGCACAAAAAGAAAACACGATAATGTGACGTCAACGACAATATATAAAATAAATACGGCTAGCACTATGTTAATAGTGCATATTACATTGAAAATATGTATTGAGTAGATAGATTTTCCATGATTGCTCTGATTTAAAATGTATGCGCTAAAATAAAATATTATTATAAATGCCGGAATACAGAATACAATAAAAACACGAAACATCCTGACCAGGCCCGCGCCGTGCCTGATAAACACTTTCCAGTTATCTTCCATATTGTAAACAGATAAATTCGCGGACTTCTGCCGGCTGTCCTGCTCAGGTTCCGTGACGGCGCCTGTATAATATAAGATGTCCGCAAGACCGCGCCAGGAAAAGATAAGCTGCGCCTGCTTCAGCAGGCGCAGCGAGCAGCGGTGTGGCCCATTACCCTGCATCACGTCGTCAGGCGCCATCAAATGAAATGTATTCGCAATTTCAACGGCATTATTTTCAAGATGCCGCAACGCTGCAACAATGAACCAGAAGCTTAACACTGCGATGAACAAATGAAAGACGAGCGGCCCGATGAGGCTCACGCCGCTGAAAATCAGCAACGGCTCTCGTAATTTTTCTACAACTCCCAGCACGTGATCAAATCCAAAGACAATGAAGAGGATGGCTAAACCGCTGACGACTAAAAAAGCATTCCAGTAATATTTGTAAATATAGTATAGCATTCGACACGTCCTCTGCGGAGCAGACGGCGCGCCACGGTGCAGAAGCGGGGCCAAAATCCCAAGAAATATAAACGCGAACCCGAGTGTGGCGTAGGCGTAGTCGGCTGAATTCTTTTCCAGCTGCGGCTGAACGCTCGGCTTCTCGGCGCCCTCGCGTTCTCCGCGAAGCTCAATGAATTCGCCGCGACGGGAAAGTTCAAACAATCGCGCCGGCGTTTGCTGCGACTCCGGATGCTCCAACAAGCCCAACGTGTCAGACGACAGCTTTGGGTCGAGGCAACCCGGCCCGTCTACGCCCCCCTGTGAGCGCATCTTCACGCAAGCCTGCGCGAGAGCGATCTGGACGGCGAGAAACAGCGAGGTTTGATCCGAGTCGCGAAACTGGGGAATGTCGTTTTGCAGGGCCTGCGCCAGCTTTTCGCCGTAGCCGGAGGCGATCAGAAGGTTGCGCGAGTCGCGCTGGTGATCCGGCAGCGCGAGGTGGGCGTTATATTCCGTTGTGAAGAAGATGGCGTCCGGAAGCGCCGCCTTGAGGGCCTGCAGCAGAGACAGCTTGTCGAAGACGTCGTTGCCAAGCAGACCGACCGCCTTGATGCGCGGACGCTGGTCGCGACGGGCCTGATCGTTGATCTTTGCGAGTTCGGCGGCGAGACGACGGATGTAATCGAACTGACTGACGCCAATCGTGCTTTCGCGGGTGAACGGCTCACGCCAGGCCCGGACGAGCTGCTCCACCGTCGAGATCGGGTCTTTTGCGCCCGACTGCGGATCTTTCGCGCCGATCTTGTCGGACGACGCCACATCGCCGTCCACGCCTCGCAGATAGGTTCGGATGATAAGGTTTTCGTCCTCGCAATTGTTTTTCTCTTTTGTTGTTGAATTGGTCTTTTTCTGCTTAATAAGCTCCTTCTTCATGGTCTTGAGAAGGAGCCTTCCGTAAAGCGTGTCCCATTCGGCGACGAGCGCGATACGGTCGGGGCCGAGGTTAACGCCTCGGCGATCCAGCTCTTCAGCTATTACTTTTGATAATTTGTCATCCTGCGGTGTCGTCCGTTCTATTTTAAATTTGGACGAGGCCACGTGTCCGTTCTGTCCAGCTTCGCACGTCTTATCTGAGAGCAACTCATCGTCAGCCGCTGTGGCGTTGGCGGAATAGAAGAGAACATGATTTAAGTTGTTTATTTTTTCAAATTTTTCCTCGTCTTTAATATTTCTGCATTTTCCATATGTGCATTTATCGTATTCGGCGATGTCCCGCTTCAGCTTTTGGAGCCCATCCGAGGTCGATGGCGCGATGATCGCCACGGGATAAGTGTCGGGATGCCGCGTCACATGACCGACGACGCTCGAAAAATACTTGAGCGGGTCATCGACAAGGTTCGCCTCGTCCATCCAGAGGACGAGAACCTGGAGTTTGCGCGGCCGATCAGGCTGCGTCTCGAACACTTCGAACGGAATCGCCGCGCGCGAGGTGGCCGTATCGCAGTCTTTCTTCGACTCCGCGAGGTAAAAAAACCCGATATGCTCTCGGTCTTTCGGCGCGAACCCGTGTCTGCCGAGGGCGCTAACGGTGGCGTAGCGCGCTCTCCGCCGCGCCTCCTCGTCCGCCGCATAAGACGAGCCGCTGACCGAGATGGCGAGCGTGATGGTGTCCGGCGACAAAGAATTGACGTAAGAGTTCGGCGGCGGCTCTTCCCGATTGTTTTTTGGTTTCGGCGGCGCCTTGTCCGCTCGTCGCTTTTTGCCGGCCAGCGCGGACGATCCGTCCAAACTGTCGTGTTCCTTCACCAACACGCCCTTAGACGGGGCTATATGAAAGCATTTCGCTGTCTTGTCGGCCTCGGCGACAGTCTTCGCCCTCAGGACCGAGCCGAACGGGTCTTCCCAAAGACGCGCCTGAACTTCCTGCGGCGGCGAGGGCTGGTGCAGACGAGCGGTTTCCGCTTTCGGACGCGTGCCCTTGAGTTCGCCGTGTTGCGACGCCGCCAGAGCGACGAGGGAAAGCGCGGCGACGGCAATGGCGCCGACATTTGTGAAACCGCCGTTCGTCTCTCCAGGCATGACGGCGCCGTTTTTTTTAATGATTAAAATCAAATGCTATAATTTTGTCACAGTCGTAGCGGTCGGTTTTGCTGTCAAGCCTTTTTGCGATTCGTCGCCACGAAACGCCGGCGATTGACGCCCCACGCCATTTTCTCCACCACTGTGGCCGGCCGATCGGCTAGGATCGGGGCGACGCCATCAACGGGACCATCGCCCGCATGACCTCGACGACCGACGCCCTGACCGCCCCGCTCGCTTCATTGCAGACGCCCGCCTTCGACTACGCCGGCGAACTCGCCGCCGCCCCCGCGCCGCGCCGGCGCTCGGTCGGGGTTCTGGTCGGCGAGGGGCCGGCCGCGGTCATGGTCGGCGGCGGCGCGCCGATCGTCGTGCAGTCGATGACCAACACCGACACCGCCGACATCGACGCCACCGTCACGCAGATCCTCGCCCTCGCCCGCGCCGGCTCCGAGCTCGTGCGCATCACGGTCGACCGCGACGAGGCCGCCGCCGCCGTTCCGCATGTCCGCGAAAAGCTCGCCCGCAAGAACTGCTTCGTGCCGCTCGTCGGCGATTTCCATTACATCGGCCACAAGCTGCTCGCCGATCATCCGGCCTGCGCCGAGGCGCTCGACAAATACCGCATCAATCCCGGCAACGTCGGCTTCAGGGACAAGCGCGACCGGCAGTTCTCGGCGATCGTCGAAATGGCCATCCGCCACGGCAAGACCGTGCGCATCGGCGCCAACTGGGGCTCGCTCGACCAGGAGCTGCTGACCGCGCTGATGGACGAGAACGCGAAAAGCCCCGCCCCCGCCGCCGCCGACGCGGTGATGCGCGAGGCGATGGTGCGCTCGGCCCTGCTTTCGGCCGCGCGCGCGGAAGAGCTCGGCCTTTCGCGCGAAAAAATCATCCTGTCGGCCAAGGTGTCGGCGGTGCAGCAGCTCATCGCCGTCTATCGCACGCTCGCCGCGCGCAGCGATTATGCGCTGCATCTCGGCCTGACCGAGGCCGGCATGGGCTCGAAGGGGATCGTCGCCTCCTCGGCCGCGCTCGGCGTGCTGCTGCAGGAGGGCGTCGGCGACACGATCCGCGTCTCGCTGACGCCCGAGCCCGGCGGCGACCGCTCGCTTGAGGTCAAGGTCGGCCAGGAAATCCTGCAGACCATGGGCTTTCGCACCTTCGTGCCGCTGGTCGCCGCCTGCCCGGGCTGCGGGCGCACCACCTCGACCGTGTTCCAGGAGCTCGCGCGCGACATCCAGCGCTATATCGTCGACGAGATGCCGAACTGGAAGACGCGCTTTCCCGGCGTCGAGAACCTCAACGTCGCGGTGATGGGCTGCATCGTCAACGGGCCGGGCGAATCGAAACACGCCGACATCGGCATCTCGCTGCCCGGCACGGGCGAAACGCCCACCGCGCCGGTGTTCATCGACGGGCAGAAGGCCATGACGCTGCGGGGCGAAAACATCGCCGCCGAATTCAAGCAGATCGTCGACGATTACATTCTGCGCCGCTTCGGCGGGGCGAAAAGCGCGGCGGAATAGCGCCGCGCTCTTTGGCTCATTTGCCTCGCTGCATGTTCTTTTTGAGCTGCGCGTCTATGGCGTAGTCCGCCGGGGTCTCGACGACGCCGTTTTCTTTCACATAGCGGTCGTAAGCGGCGCGCAGCGCCGCGACGCGCTGCGGATCCTGCCCGGACAGATCCGTGGTCTCCGCGGGGTCGCGTTTCAGATTGTAGAGCCGCCATCTCGAGTCGCCGAACGGCGGCGCGTTGCGCGCAAGCTTGTAATCGCCGTCATAGACCGCCGCGCCGCCGGCGACCTCCTGCGCGAAAACCCGCCGTTCGGCGGCCTCGCCCGCCGGCCGGCCGAGGCGCTGCGCCATCGAAACGCCGAAAAACGCGCCCGCGGCCGGCGGCTTGCCGCTCGCGAGTTCGAGCAGGGTCGGCGCGATGTCGACCACGGACAGGAAAGCGTCCGACACCCGCCCCTGCGCGACCTTCTGCGGATAGCGGACGATGAGCGGCGCGCGCACGCCGCCTTCGGAAGCCGATCCCTTGAAATTTGAGAACGGCGTCATCGACGCGCCCGCCCACCCCGGGCCATATTCCGAGTAAGAGCCCTTTTCGCCAATTCGCTCGTAAGACAGGTCGAAGTTCCGGGCGTAATAGTCGGGAAACAGCTTCATCAGCTCGGCGCTTTCGCCGCCGTTGTCGCTGAGAAACAGGATGACCGTGTCGTCGAGGAGGTTTTTCGCCTTGAGATGGGCGACGATCTCGCCGACGCTCTTGTCGACATATTCGACCATGCCGGCGTAGGCGGCCATGCGCCTCGAAGACGTCCTTCTGTCGTCGTCGGACAGGCGGCTCCAGTCCGACACGGGCTCCGACGCCGCCTGTCCCGGCGGAAACAGGCCGATGTCGATCTGGCGCTCGCGGCGGACGTCGCCGATCGCCCGCCATCCTGCGTCATAGACATGGGCGTAGCGGTCGATGAAACTCCTGGGCGCCTGATGCGGCTGATGGACCGCCTGAAACGCGAGATAGCCGAAGAACGGCTTCCCGTCTCCGGCATGAGCGTCGATGTAGCCGAGCATCTTTTGGGCGTAAAATTGCGTCGAATAGAAATCCTTCGGCGGCTCGACCGGATGCGCGCCCTCGAAGTAATGCAGCGAGGCGTATCCCGGGGTGTAGGATTTGTTCTCGAAATTGTCGCCGCCGCCTTCGGCGAGAACGACCGACTCCTCGAACCCCTGCCCGATCGGCAGCGTCTCCGGGGTCTTGCCGAGGTGCCACTTGCCGGCCATGTAGGTGTGGTAGCCCTGCGCGCGCAACAGGGTCGCCACGGTCGGCGATCTGCCGTTGAGAAAGCCCTCATATCCCGGCCGGCCGCGCTGGTTGTCGGCCAGCAGTTCAGACATGTTGCCAAGGCCGACCGTGTGATTGTCCTGTCCCGTCATCAACATGCTGCGGGTCGGCGCGCAATAGGCGGAAGTGTGGAAATTCGTGAAGCGCACGCCCTGCGCGGCGAGTTCGTCGATGTTGTGCGTGTAGATTTCGCCGCCATAGGAGCCAAGGTCGGAATAGCCCATGTCGTCGACGAGAATCAGAAGGATGTTGGGCGCCGACGCGGCGAACGCCTGACCCGCGGCGCCGATGACGGCCGCGCCGCACGCCGCCGCCGCGACGCGCCTCAAAAATCCGGCGACGCGCATGTGACTTCTCCGATTCAGGCGCCCGGCTAGATCAGCCCGGCGGCGATGTTGATGGTCAGCGCCAGCACCGCGCTGTTGAAGAAAAACGCGATGATCGAATGCGCCAGCGAAACGCGGCGCATCTCCTTGCTGGCGATCGAGACGTCGGCCGTCTGCGACGCGACCCCGATGATGAAGGAGAAATAGAGAAAATCGAGATAGTCGGGAACGTCGGTGCCAGGGAATTTCAAGCCCCCAGCGAGTTCGGGCTTGTCATGCGGCGCGTCGCCGGGCTTGCGCACGCCGGCTTCCTCGTCGTCGATCTCGTCGAAATATTCATGCGCGTAATGCAGCGCGAAGGTCAGGTGGATAAAGGTCCAGGCGGTGACGATGGTCGCCGCCGCGAGCGTGACATGCAGCGCTTTGGCCAGCCCCGCCATGTCCTGCGACACGCCGAGCTCCCCGACGATGGCGGCCATCGAAACCGCCGCGGCGGCGCAGGTCAGGATCAGCGTGACGACGCGGCCCTCGTCGCTCGCCTTGGCGCGGCGGCGCATGGAGTCGCAGTCCGACGTCACGACCAGCATGCCGGCGAGCGCGAAATAGAGCAGCGCGCCGGCGTTCCAGCCGATCAGCAGCCGCGTGGCGAAGGCCCAGGGCGTCGGCGTGACGAGACCCGCGGCCGCCGGAATGGCGACATAGGCGAGCGCCGCCGCGGCGAAGGAGATGAACAGGCGCGGATGGCCGCGCATGATGCGAAACGGGTAGCCGAACAGATAGAGCGCGCCCTGCGAGTCGCCGTCGCGCGCCATGGTCAGCTGGTCCGGCTGGCGGCGAAGCGGGCGGCTTCCTTCAGGACATGCGCGTCGGCGCCCTGCGGGAAACGGTCGAGCGCGGCGACGGCCTCGGCGGCGAGCCGGTCGCGCCGCTCGCGCGCGGCCTCGAGCCCGAGCGCGGCGACGAGCGTCGCCTTGTTGCGCCCGGCGTCCTTGCCGGCGCGCTTGCCGAGCGCAACTTCGTCGGCTTCGACGTCGAGAATGTCGTCGGCGACCTGAAACGCCGCCCCGAGCGCCGCGCCGTAGGTCGAGAGCGCCTCGCGCGCGGCGAGCGTGGCGCGCCCCATGACCGCGCCGGCCATGACCGCGACATGCAGCAGCGCGCCGGTCTTCATGCTCTGCAGCCGGATCACCGCCTCAGCCTCATGGGGCGCGGTCGACTGCTCGGCCTCAAGATCAAGCACCTGCCCGCCGATCATGCCGCCAAAGCCCGCGGCCCGGGCGAGGCCGAGCACGAGTTCGGCGCGCACCGCCGGATCGGGGTCGGTCTTCGCGTCGGCGAGAACGTCGAAGGCGTAGGTCAAAAGCGCGTCGCCGGCGAGAACGGCGGTCGCCTCGTCATAGGCCTTGTGCGTCGTCGGCCGGCCGCGGCGCAGGTCGTCGTCGTCGAGCGCCGGCAAATCGTCATGCACCAGCGAATAGCAATGGATCATCTCGATGGCGCAGGCCGCGCGCAGCGCGCCCTCGCCGTCGGCGCCAAACAGCCGCGCCGTCTCCATCGTCAGAAAGGGACGCAGGCGCTTGCCGCCGCCAAGGCTCGAATAGCGGACGGCGTTGAGAAGGCGCGCCGGCCGCAGGGTCTCGCCCGGCAGGGGCGCGGAGCCAAGCAGCGCGGAAAGCGCCGTTTCGACGTCGTCGGCGACGGCCTTCAGCCTCTGGTGAAACTCCGCCGCGCCCGCCGTCATCGCCGCTTCTCCCCTTGTCCGCGCGTAAAAAACAGGGGCCCGGCTTGCCCGATCGACGCGCATCGGTCAAGGCTCGCACGCAGCTTCCGCAGGAACGGGACCGGGCTTTGCGGCGATTCGCGCTGATCCTCATGAGCCTCATTGTGGCGGCGGTCGTGGCGCTCGCCGCGCTCATGGCCGCCTATCGCTTCGTTCCGCCGGTCTCGACGCTGATGCTGGCGCGCTGGGCGACGGGCGAGCCCGTCACGCGCGACTATGTTCCGCTCGCGCAGATCTCGCGCAATCTTCAGGCGGCGGTGGTCGCCTCCGAGGACGCGAAATTCTGCCGTCACGACGGCGTCGACTGGGACGCGCTCATGGAGGTGATGGAGGAGGCCGACGAGGACGGTCCGTCACGCGGGGCCTCGACCATCCCCATGCAGACGGTGAAAAATCTGTTTCTGTGGCCATGGCGCACGGCGGCGCGCAAGGCGTTCGAGATCGCGCTCGCGCTCGCGCTCGACTTCGTCTGGCCGAAACGGCGCATCCTCGAAGCCTATCTCAACGTCGCCGAATGGGGCGACGGGCTGTTTGGCGCCGAAGCCGCGGCGCGCCGCTATTTTGGCCGCGCCGCGTCGGAGCTCGACGCGCGGCAGGCCGCCCTGCTCGCCGTCAGCCTGCCCAATCCGCGCCGGCGGGACCCGGCGCGCCCCTCGCGCTTCATGTCCTCGCGCGCGGCGACGATTCAGGCGCGCATGCGCGAGGCCGACCTCTCCTGCGTCAAATGAGAAGCGCGGGCGCGCTTTCGGCGCTGGCCAAACGGGCGGATTTTGTGTAAGAGGCCCGTTCACCTCGAAACGCTGTCGAGCCTGGGGCTCGCCAAAACAGAGACGACGAGACTTTAAGCCATGGCCGTTCCGAAACGAAAAACCTCCCCCATGAAGCGGGGCTTCCGCCGCTCCGCCGACGCGCTCGCCGCGCCGACCTATGTCGAGGACAAGGATTCGGGCGAGCTGCGCCGGCCGCACCACGTCGATCTCAAGACCGGCATGTATCGCGGCCGCCAGATCCTGACGCCCAAGGCCGCCAAGGAAAGCTGAGCGCCTTTTCAGGCGTTCAGCGTCCCGAGCGTTCAGCCTGACGCGCGCCGCCCGCAGCGGCGCGTTTTCTTTTTGTTCAGACCGCATTTCTTGATCGTCTGGCGGGCGTCGCTTTCCAGGCTATGCGAAAACCTGGCCGCCGCCTCGTCGGCCTCTGCGGTTCGAGGCGTTCAAGCCATCCGATCGGCGGCGCCGCGCGTTCGAAGCGGGCGATGGCGACGAACGGTTTGTTGATCCCGAGGGGCTACGCCGCTAGAATTGCACGCCGCAATAGAGTTGCAGGGTGGCGTCTCCTGCGCCTGCCGCCGCAGGTTCTTCCCCGCCACGGCGTCACCTCCAGTGGAGGGGCGCCCCTGCTGTGCTAGGGCGCCTCTCGTCCAAGGACGCTGAGCGCACATGCACTATCTCTATCTTGTCATCGCCATCGCCGCAGAAGTCACGGCCACCAGCTTCATGAAGTCATCCGAAGGCTTCACGAAACCGGTCCCTTCACTTGTCATGGTCGCTGGATATGCTGCGGCTTTCTATTTCCTTTCCCTGACTCTGCGCACACTGCCCACCGCAGTCGCCTATGCAGTCTGGTCAGGGTTGGGAGTCGTCCTGATCGCCGCCATTGCCTGGATCTTCCAGGGCCAGAAGCTCGACGCGGCCGCCGTTCTCGGCATGACGCTCATCGTCGCAGGCGTCGTCGTGTTGAACCTCTTTTCAAAGGTCAGCGCCCACTAGGGGTGGGTCTGTGAGAGCGGGCTTGCGTCAGCTTACGCGCCCGCGTCGCAGCCATTGAGTTTATTTGAACGTCTCCGAGGCCGCATGAGCTTCATCGAAGGAACGGTTCGCGCGCAGCGCGTCGACCCTGTCCTGAACGATCCTGTCTTGCGCGGGGTCGGTGCGCAGGGTGGCGCGGCGGGGTTCCTTTCGTCGCCCAGAAATTATGGATGCCGGCGACGAGATGAAGGATCCACAATCCTTGTCCGTGTCAAAGCTGGACGCGAGCCCGCACAGGCAGGGCTCGCCCTTCGCCGGATATTTGGCGATCGACGGTTCGGACGAGGCCGTCGACCATGGCGCGCAAGCCCGACGCCGGCGCGCCACGGATCGAAAATCAGGGTTCAGAGATCGGCGAAAGCGTGCTCCGCCGCCGCGCGCAGCCGCGCCGAGACGAGGTCGCGCAGCGCGCGCAGGTCGCGGCTGAACAGGCGCACCCCCTCGGCGAGCTTCTCGGTCGCCATGGCGTCCTCGTTGAGGAGGAGCCGGAAGGTCTTTTCGTCGAGCGACATTTTCGCCGGCGCGCGATCGTCCGCGACGTCAGGCGACAGGCGGCGCGGCAGCGGGCCCGAGGCGCGGGCGAGTTCGTCGAGCAGCTGCGGCGAGATGGTGAGCCGGTCGCAGCCGGCGAGCGCCTCGATCTCGCCGACGTTGCGGAAGGAGGCGCCCATCACCACCGTCGCGACGCCATGCGCCTTGTAATAGTCGTAGATCTGGCGGACCGACACGACGCCGGGGTCGGTTTCGGCCGTATAGCCCGAGCCGCCGGCCTTGACGTGCCAGTCAAGGATGCGGCCGACGAAGGGCGAAATGAGAAAGGCGCCGGCGTCGGCGCAGGCGGCCGCCTGGGCGAGCGAGAAGACCAGAGTCATGTTGCAGTCGACGCCCTCGCCCTGAAGGATCTCGGCGGCCCGGATCCCCTCCCAGGTGGCGGCGATCTTGATGAGGATCCGCTCGCGGCCGACGCCGCGGCGCTCATATTCGGCGATGATCGCGCGCGCTTTGGCGAGCGTGCCCTCGACGTCGAAGGACAGGTCGGCGTCGACCTCGGTCGAGACGCGGCCCGGCACGATCTTGGTCAGCTCCTCGCCGAAATTGATCGCGAGCCGGTCGGCGACCTCGCTCGTCAGATGATTGTGGCTGCGGCCCCAGAGAATCGCCTCGGCGAGGAGCGGCTCATAGGCCGGAAGCTGCGCGGCCTTCAGGATCAGCGTGGGATTGGTCGTCGCGTCGACGGGCGCGAAGGCGCGGATGGACTCCATGTCGCCGGTGTCGGCGACGACCGTGGTCATGGTCTTGAGCTGGTCGAGTTTGGACAGCATGGAGGGTCCCGCTTTCTGCGCCTCCCGCCTTATACCCGAAGCCCCCGCGTCGCGCCAAGACTCGGGAAGTCGCGCCAGGACTCGGGCGCCAGCCTTGGCGCGCGCAAAGACGCGGGGCGCGCGCAAGCCCCGCGCCAGCCTCGCGAGGCTTAATGGATCAGCGTCTGGAGCTTCTTGCCGTGCTCGGTCTCGAGCTCCTTGGCGTCCAGCGTGCCGTCCTTGTCGGGGTCGGCCAGAACGAAGAGCTTCTCGACGACGACGAGATATTCGTTCTTGTCGAGCGTGCCGTCCTTGTCCGGGTCGGCCTTGACGATCTCCATCTCCTCAAGGACCCCCTTGAGCTCAGGATGGTCGAGCGTGTGGTCGGGGTCCTTGTTCAGCGCGTCGAATTTGGCGGCCGCGGCGGCCTTCACTTCGGCGAGGTCGAGCGTGCCGTCATTGTCCTTGTCGAGCTTTTTCACCACGTCGGCGGCGGCGAAGGCGGCCGGCGCATAAGCGGCGAAGCCGGCCGAAAGCAGGCCCATGAGCGACAGGCGGGCGAGAAGCGAAGCGGTTTTCATGGTCGGGTTCCCCTTTGAACAGGCGTGTCATGGGAAATAGGCCGGGACCGGGAAAAAGTCCATATTCGAAAGGAATATTTCTCATGAAAATCATGTGAATTCAGCGCCTCGCCGCGCCCGCCGAAAATGCAGCCCCAAAAACGTAAAAGCCCGGCGCTGCGGCCTGCGCCGGGCCGACGCCGGTCAGCGGAAGTTGATCGGCACGGTGAGGGTGATCACCGAGCCGCCGATCTCGGACGGCGGCGGCGGGAACGGCGCGGCGCGCCTCACCAGGGCCACCGCCTCCTGGTCATGAAGGGGCGAACCGGAGCTTCGCACGAGATGGGCGGCGATCAGGCGGCCCGAGCGGTCGACGCTGAAGGAGACCGTGGCGAGGCCGCCCGCGCCGCCGAAGGTGCGCTTGGCGGCGTTGAGCCGGGCGTAGACGAGGCCGCGCCAGTTCGACCCCGACATGGACACGCCGCCCGCGCCGCCGCCGCCGCCGCCGCCGCCGCCCTGCCCCGCCACGCCGCCGGCGCGGCCGGGGCCGGTTCCGCTCGGCGGCCGCGCATGGGAGACGCGCCGCGGCGCGGGCTTATGCTCGACGCGCTTCCTTTTCGGCTCGACCTTCTCGATCTTCTTCGGCTTCGGCGTCGGCTTTTCGGGCTTGACCAGCACGGCCTCGGCCCTGGGCGCGGGCAGGATGTCGGGCACGGGCTCGGCCTCCGGCGTGGGCTCCGGCGGCGGTTCGGGAACGGCCTCGGGCTCGGGCTCGGCGTCCGGCTGCGTCTCCTGCTCGGTCTGGGGCGCGGGCGCGCCGCCGCCGTCGACCTGGCCCGGCGCGAGCGGCGGAAGGTCGAGCAGCACCGCGCCTTCAGGGGCCGACAGCGCCTGCTCGTCCTCGGGACGATGCATCAGCCACCAGGCGAACACGCCATGCAGCAACAGCACGACGAGCGCCGCCGCCGCCCACCGCCCGACGGGAGGCGTCTCCCGGGGCGGCAGGATGAATTCGGCCTGCATGGTCATTGAGCGGCGGGGGCTGGAGCGGCGGGGGCTGGAGCGGCGGGGGCTGGAGCGGCGGGGGCTGGAGCGGCGGGAGCGGCGGCGCCCGGCGCGGCCGGCTCCGTCGCGCCCTGCGGGGCTTCGAGGCCGACGAGGCCGATCTTCAGATAGCCGGCCGCGCGCAGCAGGTTCATCGCCTCCATGACCTCGCCATAGGACACGGATTTGTCGGCGCGCACGAAGATGCGCGTCTCCTTGTCGCCGCCCGTCCTGGCGTCGAGGGCGAGGCCGATCGAGGTCCGCGGCACGGTCTCCTCGCCGATCACGAGGGAGAGCTCGGGCGTGATGGTCAGGAAGACGGGCTTGTCGGGCCGCGGCGCGGGCTGGGCGGTCGAGGCCGGCAGATCCACGGCGACGTCGACCGTCGAAAGCGGCGCGGCCACCATGAAGATGATGAGCAGCACCAGCATGACGTCGATGAAGGGGGTGACGTTGATCTCATGGTTGAGTTCGAGATCGTCGTCCGCCTGTTCGGCGAGTTTCGCGCCCATGCGGTCACTCCGCCGGGCGGCGCATGGCGATCACCTGCCGGGCGCGTCCCTCGGGCGCGTCGGCGCGGTCGAGGTCGCGCGACAGATGCCGCAGCACTTCGGCCGAGGCGTCGCCGAGGCGCGCCCTGTAGCCCGAGATCCAGCGCGCGAACAGATTGTAGATCATCACCGCCGGAATGGCGGCGACGAGGCCGATGGCCGTCGCAAGCAGGGCCTCGGCGATGCCCGGCGCGACCACCGCGAGATTGGTGGTCTGCGTCTTGGCGATGCCGACGAAGGAATGCATGATGCCCCAGACCGTGCCGAACAGGCCGACGAAGGGCGCCGTCGCGCCGATGGTCGCGACGACCGGCGTGCCCCGCGCCATCTTGCGGCCGACCTGCGCCTCAAGCCGCGACAGAAGCGTCGCGACGCGCTCCTTGACGCCTTCGGACGGCATGCCCTGCGAGCGGCTCTCCTCGTCAAGCGCCGCCGCGACGAACCGGCTGATCGGCGACGGCCGTCCGCCAAGCGCCGCCGCTGCGGCGCGCAGGTCGGGCGCGGCGGCGAGCGTCTCGAGGTCGCGGCGGGCGCGGACGCTGGCGAAAAGGAATTCGACGGTCTTGGCGAGCGCCACCGTCCAGGTCACGATGGAGGCGAAGGCGAGGCCGAGCATGACCGCCTTCACCACCGCGTCGGCGTTGACGAACATGTCCCAGGGCGAAAGATCGCCCATGTGGCTGACCGGGCCCGGCCGCGCGGACGGCGCGGCGACGTCCTGATGAGCCGGCGCGGCGGCGCCAGCCGGCGCGGGCGCGGCGTCCGCGGGCGGCGGCGCGACGGGCGCAGGGGAAGCGCCCGGCGCGGGAGACGCCGGCGACGGCGCGGCCGGAGCGTCTGCGCCGGTCTGCGCGAAGGCGGGGGCCGCGGCGAAGACTTCGGCCGCCGCGATCTGCGCCGCAACGCCGAGAACCGCCAGACAGGCGAAGGCCAGACCCATGCTCCGCCTCGCGACGGGCCGCGCCGGGTCGGCGCGCCGCCCTCGGAGACTGAGGTATATGTCCGACGGCTTCATATATAAATTCCCGACTTGCTTAGAAAAATTCCCGGCCACGGGCGGCCGCCGCGCCACTATAAACCGGACGTTTGAGTCGGCCATAAATTTAAGAAAATTTTACCTCTTCTAAACTGTCCGGCGCCCTGGAGGGCCCGCGCGCGCGGGCGACATGACGGGCGCGCCGGCCCTTCTTCTTCTCGCCCGTCGCGTCTGACTTCGGCCTGCTCCAGACAGGCGCGCCGCGGAGACTCGCCGGAACGGACCGCGTTTCGACCGGACCGCGCGCCCGTCAGCCGCGAAGATCAGGCGCCGCCCTGGCGCGACGCCGGTCTCCGCGAGCTGTTAAGAGGGTGTTTACTTCAAAATGCCTTAATAGTGACGAATATCTTTACTTAACATTGCATATTTCTTAACGTTCCGAAGGCTTTCGGCGTCGTTGAGAAGCGCCCGGCCAGCGAGGCTCAGGAAAATGGGCGCGGTCACGTCGATTGCGGCGGTTCGCAATCAAAGAAACGCCGAAAAGCAAAAGACCCCGGACCCCGCCGCCCCGGCGGATCAGCTTGCGGCGCAGATCGAGAAGCAGCTCGCCGACGCCCGCCTGCGCCTGATCGAGACCTCGACGCGCAACCGCCTCATCCACATGCCGCGCGAGACCCGTCGCGGCCGCGGCCTGTCGATCGTCGGCGCGAAGGCCGACGCGCTGTTCACGCTGCTGACGCGCGAAGGCCGGCCGCTGCGCTTTCTGCCGGCGGGATCGGGCCGGGGCGCGGCGAAAATCGAGGCCGACGCCGGGGCCCGGAGCGCGGCGCGCGCCAGCCTGCAGACGCAGCTTCCGCCCGAGGCCCTGCACAGGCGGCTCCACGCCATCGCCCGAGACGCCCGCACCGCCGAGGAGGAGCGCGGCGTCAACGTGCTGTTTCTCGCGCTCGGCTTCCTGCGCTGGTATGAGAGCGACCGCTCCGCCGCGCCGCGCGAGGCGCCGCTCGCGCTCCTGCCCGTCTCGCTCGCGCGTGACGCGCGGCGTTCGACCTTCGACCTTGTCGCGCGCGAGGAGGAGATCGTCGCCAATCCCGCCCTGCAGGAGCGGCTGCGTTACGACTTCGGCCTCGCCCTGCCTGACGTTCCCGACGCCGAAGGCTGGCTGCCAAGCGGCTATTTCGCCGCCGTCGCCGCCGCCGTCTCGTCCAAGCCGCGCTGGTCGATCGACGCCGACGGCGCCGAACTCGGGTTCTTTTCGTCCTCGCGTCTCCTGATCGCGCGCGATCTCGACCCGGCCAACTGGCCGGACGGCGGCCTCGCCCGCCACCCGCTGCTGCGCGGCCTGCTGCGCGAGGGCTTTCCCAGCGAGCCGCCCTTTCCCCCGCCCGACGCGAACCTCGACGAGACGCTCGACCCGGAGGCGACGGTCCATGTCCTTGACGCCGATTCGTCCCAGGCCCGGGTGGTCGAAAGCGTGCGCGCCGGGCGCAATCTCGTGGTGCAGGGGCCGCCCGGCGCGGGCAAGTCGCAGACCATCGCCAATATCGTCGCCGCCGCCGTCCATGACGGCAAGACGGTGCTGTTCGTGGCCGAGAAGATGGCCGCGCTCAATGTCGTGCATGACCGGCTGAAAAGCGTCGGCCTCGGCGAGCTGTGCCTCGAACTGCACAGCCAGGCGGCCAACAAGCGGCTCGTCGCCGACGCGCTCGACCGCACGCTTCAGTCGACCGAGCCCGTCGCCGAGGACCCTGCGGCGGCGGACGAGCTGCGGCGCGCGCGCGACGCCCTCAACGCGGCGGCGCGGCGCCTGCACGCGCCGATCGGCGCCACCGGGCACACGCCCTTTTCGGCGCTCGGCGCGCAGATCGCCGCGAACCGGCGGCTCATGACGCCTGACCAGGCGCTGGTCGAGGCCGCGCGGGGCTGGACGCGGGCCGCCTATGAACTCAAGGCCGAGAACGTCGCGCGGCTCGCGGCGCTCGTCCAGAGCGCGGGGCCGCTCGTCCGGCATGTCTATTTCGGGGCGCGTCGGCGCGATCTCCAGCCGGCCGACTTTCTGCGCCTGACGCCGCAGATGCGCCGCCTCGCCGACGAGGCGACGGCGCTCGCGGCCGCGGCCTCGGGCCTCGCGCGCTTCGTCGGCCTCGGCGGCGGGACGACGCTTGCGGGCGTGGCGGATCTCGTGCGGCTGCTGCGGCTCGCGGCGGCGCTGCCGGCGGGGGCGCCGCCCGCGGCCCGCGCGCTCGCCCGGTCGAACGCGCTCGACGCCGTCGCCGCCGCGGCGTGCAAGGGCCTTGAATGGCGCCGGCTCAAAACCCGCTGCGACGCCTATTTCAGGCCGACGGCGTGGTCCGCGCCGGTCGCCGAGCTGCGCGAGCTGCGGCCGCGCCTCGCCCGCGCGGCGGCCATCTGGCCGGCGCGGCTCGCCGCCCGCTCGCGCGACGCCGAACGGCGCCTGCGCGCGCTCGCCACCGTGGCGCCGCCGCGCCGCCTCGCCGACCGCCTCGCCCTGCTCGACGACCTGATCGCGGCGCAGGAGCTGGCGCAGGCGCTGGGCGACGACGCCGACATGCTGCGCGACGTGCTCGGCGACCTCTGGCGCGGGCCGCAGACGGATTTCGCGCGCCTGCTCGAAACCGCCGAGGCGACGCGGGCGCTCATCGCCTTCGATCCCGACATCGACGTCGACCGGCTCGTCGGGCTCGCCGAGGACCGCAGCGCCGCCCTGTTCGCCGACGGGCTGCAGGGCGCGCTCGACGCGCTCGCCCCGCTCGCCGCATCGCTCACGCAGGCGCTCGACCTCGACCTCGCCGCGGCCTTCCACGTCAAGACGGTCGCGGCGATCGACCTCGAGCGCCTCGCCGCGCGGGCCGGCCAGTGGGCCCGCCATCCCGAGCTTTACGAGCAGTGGCTGCGCCTTTCGGACGCCGACCGGCGCCTGCGCGAGAGCGGCCCCGTCGCCTTCGCCGACGCGCTCGCGGCCGGGACGCTCGCGCCCGAGCGCGCCGGCCGGACGCTCGAGGCGGCCTTCGCCGAGGCGGCGTGGCGGCTCGCGCTCGAAGCCGACCCGCCCCTCGCCGAGTTCGACGGCGCGCGCCAGGACGCGCTCGTCGCCGCCTTCCGCGTGCTCGAGGCGCGCCTGCGCCGCGCCGCCGCGCTCCGCGTGCGCGCGCGCCACCAGGCCGGGCTGCCGCGTGGCGCGCTCGGGGCCATGGGCGTGATCCGCGGCGAGATCGGCCGCAAGCGCAACCACATGCCGCTGCGCAAGCTGATGAAGGCCGCCGGCTCGACGATCCAGAAGATCAAGCCCGTCTTTCTGATGAGCCCGCTCTCGGTGGCGCAGTTCCTGCCCCCGGGCGCCGTCGAATTCGACCTGCTCGTCATCGACGAGGCGAGCCAGGTGCGCCCCGCCGACGCGCTCGGCGTGGTCGCCCGCTGCCGCCAGATGGTCGTCGTCGGCGACCGGAAACAGCTGCCGCCGACGCAGTTCTTCGACCGCATGCTGGCCGACGAGGCCGAGCCCGCCGAAGACGACGACGAGACGGCCGGGGCCGGGACCGCGCTCGCGCCCGTCAACGACCTCGAAAGCATCCTGACGCTGTGCGAGGCGCGCGGCGTCGAAAGCCAGATGCTGCGCTGGCATTACCGCTCGCGCCATCCCTCGCTGATCGCCGTCTCGAACGCCGAGTTCTACCGTCGCCTGATCATGCCGCCGGCGCCCACGCTCGAGCGCGGCGAGCGCGGCCTTCTCCTGCGCCGTGTCCCCGGGGCCTATGACCGCGGAGGGATGCGCGTCAACGTCGTCGAGGCGGAGGCGATCGCCGAGGCCTGCGCCGCCCATGCGCGCGACACTCCGGGCCTCTCGCTCGGCGTCGTCGCCTTCTCGACGCCGCAGCGCGACCTCGTCAGCGAGCGGCTCGAGGCGCGCCGCCGCGCCGATCCGCTGCTCGACGCCTTCCTGCGCGGCGGCGGACGCGAGGACGCCTTCGTGAAAAATCTTGAAAACGTGCAGGGCGACGAGCGCGACGTGATCTTCGTCTCGGTCGGCTACGGCCCGCGCGAGCCGGGCCAGCCGATCGAGCGCATGGCCTTCGGCCCCGTCTCGAGCGAAGGCGGCGAGCGGCGCCTCAACGTCATCTTCACGCGGGCGCGGCTGCGCTGCGAGATCTTCGCCTCGTTCGGCTCGGGCGACATCGACCTCGAACGCGCCACGGGCCTGGGGCCGCGCGTGCTCAAGCGCTTCCTGCATTACGCCGAGACGGGCCGCCTCGACGACGACGCGCCGACCGGCCTTGGCTTCGACTCGCCGTTCGAGGCCGACGTCGCGGCGACGATCGAATCCATGGGCTACCGGGTCGAGCCGCAGTTCGGCTCGGCGGGCTTTCGCATCGACATCGCCGTGCGCGATCCGGCGCGGCCGGGGCGCTTCATCCTGGCCGTCGAATGCGACGGCGCGACCTATCATTCGGCGCTGTGGGCGCGCGAGCGCGACCGGCTGCGGCAGGAGACGCTCGAAGGGCTCGGCTGGCGCGTGTGCCGGGTCTGGAGCACGGACTGGTTCTATCGCCGCGACGAGCAGATCCGCAAGCTGCGCGCCGCGCTCGACGCCGCGCGCGAGAAAGCCGGCCTCGACGCCGCGCGCCGCCCGCCCGCCGCCCGCGCCGCTCAGGCCGCCGCCCCGCAGGCCGCCGCCGCCCCGCAGGCCCCCGCCGCGCCGCCGCAGCCGGCGCCCGAGCGCGCGGCCGAGACGCCGGCCCCCGCCAGCCCGCCGCGCCCCGGCGGGAGCGCGCCGCCGTCGTCAGGGCCGGAGCGCGTCGCGCACCGCATCCGCGCCATGGTCGAAGCCGACGGCCCGCTGACCCAGGCCGAAATCATGCGCAGGCTCGCGCGCGGCCGCCCGGGCC
Source organism: Methylocella sp. (assembly GCF_044226135.1). Classification (NCBI taxonomy): domain Bacteria; kingdom Pseudomonadati; phylum Pseudomonadota; class Alphaproteobacteria; order Hyphomicrobiales; family Beijerinckiaceae; genus Methylocella; species Methylocella sp. The sequence goes on from NZ_JBGAHM010000015.1 coordinate 36,673, forward strand.
GAAAGCTCGCGCAGGACGCGGAGGCGGCCTTCGCGCTTCTCGGCGGCCCAAACGGCGGGCTGCGCCGCGACGGCGAGCTCTGGACCCTGCGCCGGCGCGCCGGGCGCCCCGCCACGCGTGCGAAAACGCGCCGGGCCGCGCGTCCGGAGGGCGGACTATCCAGCTGAGCCGGACGCCACGCCGATTTAGTTGCCTAGTCAACCAGCGAGGTCGGCATATCTTCGGCCCGGCATGTCTTCGGCCCGGCCTGTCCCGGGACTCGCCGCGCATGTCGGTTTCTGGCTGCGCATGGCGTCGAACCACGTCTCCCGCGCCTTTGCGGCCAGGCTGGCCGACAGGGAGGTGACGGTGGCCGAATGGCCGCCTGACGCGCGCGCTCTACGGCAGGGAGCCGGCGTCGGCGAGCCCTTTCCAGATCAGGAGACGACGGCCGCCGTCTCCTGAGATGATCGAGCCATGGGCGGCCGGAAACGGGCAAGCGCCGCCGAAGGGGCTGCGTCGAAGGACCAGCGAAACGATCCGCCGCCGCGCAGGCGAGGGGCTCTCGATTCGTCGCGTTCAACCTCTTTCACGCCGCAAACGCGTCCCGAGCCATTGCGGCCGCCCCGGGCCGGCGCCGCACAGGCTACGTCTCCGGCGCCCGGCCGGCGCTGGCGTCGCCCGGCCGGGCGTCTGGCGCGGCCCGCCGCGGGGCGCCCGCGCCGCGCCCGCGGCCTGACAGGCGCGCCGCCGCGAGGATCGCCGCGACGCCCGCCTCGGCGAGCGCCGACGGACCGCCGAGGCGGCGCGGCGGCGGCACGTGAATGAAGCCGACGGGGGCCGCGCCCGCGCGCCCAAGGGACAGATAGAACAGTTCGTTGCAGAGATAGTCGCCGGCGTCGTTCGAAAGGGCGGCCGCAAATCCCGCCCGTCTCAGGCTCGCCGCGATCTGCGCCGCCGGCCACAGCGCGCGACGCGCGGCGGGGCCGCCGGGCTCGACGAGAGGCGACGGCGCGCGGCGGCCGGCGGCGTCGGGCCGCAACGGCCCGGCGCGGTTCAGCGCGCGCGTCTCGACGCCGATCACGCGCCTGCGCCCCGCGACGCCGAAATGCAGGACGAGGTCAGGGCCGGCGCGGCCGGAAGCCTGGTCGAGCGCGTCCGTGAGCGCGTTGCGGATCGCGTCGCGGCGCACGGGCAGCACGGCGAGCCGAAGCTCGATTCCGGCGAGCAGGAGGCGGCGTCGGCGCCGCGCCAGCGCGCGGACGAGGGCCTGAGTCGGATTGCGCGGCTGGCCGGGAAAGCCGCCAAAGCCGGTGACGAGACAGATCATGTCTCACGAAGCTTTGCGCGGGCGCGGGCGCGGCGCAAGCCCGTGGGCCGCAAAGGCGACATGTTCACAGCCGATCATGTCTTCGCGCCGCGGCGGAAACCTTTCGTTAAGGCCGCGCGCTCAAACGAGGGACGGGCCGCCGACGGCCCATGGAGGCGAAGCGAGCATGCGGCATGCGCGCCGGGCGCGAGGCGCCCGCAGGTTTCTTCCGACGGCGCTCGCCGCGGCGGGCCTCTGCGCGCTCGCGCTTGCGGGCTGCGGCGGCGGCGGGGATCTCGGCGCCGAGGCCGCCGGCCCGCGCCAGACGGCGATGTTCGTCGTCTCGACGCGCAGGGGCGAGACGCCGCCCGCGAGCGAAGCCTCGAACGACGGCGTCGGGCGCTTCTCGCTGCAGTTCGTCAGCACGCCGCCCGGCCATCGCGTCGGCCAGCTCGAGGCCCCGTCCATCGGCGCCCCCGACCCTGCGCGCCATTTCGCGCTCGTAAAACGCCGCCCGCTCGACGAAGACGGCTTTCTGACGACGCTCGCCACGCATCTTTCGGGCCGCGTCGGCTCGAACCGCGACGTGCTGCTCTATGTGCACGGCTTCAACACGAGCTATGACGAGGCGCGCTTCCGCCTCGCGCAGATCGTCGAGGACGGGCGCTTCGGCGGCGTGCCGGCGCTGTTCACCTGGCCCTCGACCAACGCGCTGCTCGACTATGGCGCGGCCAAGGAGAACGCGACCATCTCGCGCGACGCGCTCGCCCGCGTCATCCGCGAGCTGACCCAGACGCCGGACGTCGGACGCGTGCACATCCTCGCCCATTCCATGGGCTCGTGGCTGACCATGGAGGCGCTGCGCCAGAACGCCATCGCCTATGGCCCGGCCGCCGGCGAGAAGCTCGGCGACGTGATGCTGGCCGCGCCCGACATCGACCTCAACGTGTTCCGCCAGCAGATCTCGCGGCTCGATCCCTCGCATGTGTTCGTGCTGGTGGCGGCGAACGACCGCGCGCTGTCGCTGTCGCGCACCCTCGCCGGCGACCGGCCGCGCCTCGGCGCGCTCGATCCCACGGCCCCCGTCGACCGGGCCGCGCTCGAGGCGCTCGGGGTCCGCGTCTATGACCTGACGCGCGAGGCCGACATCTTCATCGGCCATGGCGCCTATTCGGCGCCCGACGCCGTCCGCTCGATCGGCGCGCAGATCGCCGCGCCGCGCGCGCAGGACGCGAACGTGCAGTCGGTGCTCGGCGAACGGCCGGTCGACGACCGCATCCTGTCGACGCCGCTCTCGCCGCTCGCGCCCGCCGCCGCGGCGGCCCCGGCGCTCGGCTCCGCGCCGTCCTCCGCCCCTGCCCCGGTCGTCGCGGCCGCCGCGCCGGCGCCGGCCGCCCCCGCGCCCTGAGCGCGGATTTTCCGATTTTCGCCGGAACCGTGCGTCCGCCTGCGCGTTATCAAGCGCAAGTTGTGTCTTTGCGCACTGCGCTTTGATCTAGCTTGGCCGAGAAACGTTTCGCTTCACGAACAAACGAAGTCAAACGAGCGACAAAACCTCAGTTGGACAAGTTTTAATCGCATTGAAGCTAAACTAGACTTTGGCCGCCTCGAAACCGCTTCAATCAAGTGTGTGCCGCACAATTCTTCACACAGTTGTGCTGCGAGGCAACATAAATAATTCACATTGACGACCTAATGTGAATAGTATTAATTAATGTGGCGGAGGCGTTATGGCGGCGCCGTCGAATTCATCCATCGTCTTCTGGTCGCGCGCGCTCCGGCGCTCGCGCCGTTCAGTCGAGAGGCGAGCAATCAAAGCGAGGGTGTCATGTGCTTGATCGCTGAAGTCGTGCATTCGTGCTCACACGAGAAGGTGGCCCATGCGGCCGTCGCCTCGATCGGCTCGGATTTCGCCGGCAAGGTGCAGGCCACAGCCACCACCTACGGCCTGTCCATGGGCGCCTTCGCCGCCCAGACCGTCACGCAATTCGGCCGGACCTGCGGCGGCGAAGAGAAGCAGGCGCTCCGCCGCCTCATGAAAGGCGCGGACCAGCCGATCCTCATCGCGCTCGAACATATTCTCCGTCCGGCCGTCGAGCAGGCCTTCGTCCAGGAGCCGGCCGAAGCCTGAGCCCGGCGGGACGCGCAAACCGAACGCGCCATCGACCCGAACGCGAGACGGCCAGGGTCGGGAACAGGAGCCAGAACCAAAAGAGCGCCATGCGGGCGCTCTTTTTGTTTTGCGCGCCCTTTATCTTCCTCAGGCGCTGCGGCGGAACGGCTCGCCCGCAAGCAGCGCCTGGCCTTCGACCTCCGCGACGATCGCCGTCACGAAAGCGTCGAGGTCATCCGGCGTGCGGCTCGTGATCATGCCCCCCGTGACGACCGCCGGCCTGTCGACCCACAGCCCTCCCGCATTGACCACGTCGGCGCGGATCGCGGGGACGCTGGTCAGCTCGCGCCCTTCGACCACGCCCGCCTCGATCAGCAGCCAGGGCGCGTGGCAGATCGCGGCGACGATCTTTCCCGCCGCGAGAAAGTCCTTCACGAGGCCGATGACGCGGGGGTCGAGGCGCAGCCGGTCGGGATTGAGCACGCCGCCCGGCAGGACGAGGACGTGAAACCCGCCGGCGGACACCTCGTCGAGAAGGGCGTCGACCTCGATCTCCTCGCCCCAGTCCGTTTCGTTCCAGCCGCGGATGCGCGGGCCATGCGGCGCGGCGAGCGTGACGGCGGCGCCGGCTTCCGCCAGCTTCCGTCTCGGGACGAGCAGCTCAGACTGCTCGACGCCGTCGGTCGCGACGATGAGAATTTTTGCGTTCTGGACGTCCGTCATCCGAAGCTCCATCTGGCGAGGCGGCTCCCGGCCGCTTTCCCGCCGAACCCGCCCGGGCGCGGCGGGTTCCGGAGCGGGGATTCAGCGCGCGGCGGGGGCGTTCTGCGGCGCGGGCTCGGCGTCGGCGCGCAGATGCAGGCCGCATTCGGTCTTGGCCCTGCCGCGCCAGCGGCCCGCGCGCGCGTCTTCGCCGGGCCGCACCTTGGAGGTGCAGGGCACGCAGCCGATCGACGGATAGCCCTGCGCCACGAGCTCATGACGCGGCAGGGCGTGCGCGTCGAGATAGGCGGAGATCTGCGCCGCGCTCCAGTTCGCCAGCGGATTGACCTTGACGCGGCCTTCGTCGAGCTCGAACAGCGGCAGGGCCGCGCGCGTCGCCGCCTGGAACCGCTTGCGCCCGCTGATCCAGGCCGAAAATCCGCCGAGCGCCCGTTCGAGCGGCGCGACCTTGCGCAGCGCGCAGCAGCGGTCGGCGTCGCTCGACCACAGGAACGTCTCGGGGTCCTCGCGCGCGAGCGCGTCGGGGTCGGGCCCGACGTCGCGCACGTCGGCGAGCCCCAGACGCTCGACGAGCCTGTCACGATAGGCGAGCGTCTCGGGAAACAGCACGCCCGTGTCGATGAAGAGCACGGGAAGCGCGCGGTCGATCTGCGCGGCCATGTGCAGCAGCACCGCGGAATCGGCGCCAAAGCTCGACACCAGCGCGATCCCGCCCGGGAAAAGATCCTCGACCGCAAAGCGCAAAAGGCGCTGCGGGTCGAGCGCCCAGAGCTTTTCGGCGATGAGCGCGCGCGCCGCCGCGTCGCCCATGAGATCGGCCCGCTCCGTGATCCTGTCCGCGTCTCCGGCTTCGCTCATGGGTCGCTCCTTTCGGGCCGTCGCGCCGGCGCGTCGCGGCGTCGGCGCTGCTGATATAGTCTATATCCACATAAAATGCGATAAATTGATTTATACACATAAATTATGTGTATAAAGGGCCTTGCAGGCGTCCGGGTTCTCGGCTAGCTTAATTCCACTCTTTCTGTAGAGAATATCTATTCTACAGACTAAACCGCAGCGCCCGCGCCGCCCGAACCGAAAGTTCCGCCGTGTCGTCGACGAGCCTGTCCCTCAAGCCCCGCTCGATCCTGCCGGGCTTCGGCCTTTCGCTCGGCTACACGCTCGCCTATCTCGGCCTCGTCGTGCTGGCGCCGCTCGCGGCCCTGGCGCTCGCCGGCGGGCGGCTCGGCCTTGCCGGCGTCTGGGAGATCGGGATCGAGCCGCGCGTCTTCGCCGCCCTGCGCGCCAGCTTCACGCTGGCGCTCGTCGCCGCCGCCGTCAACGTCGTGTTCGGGGCCATCGTCGCCTGGACGCTGACCCGCTATGATTTTCCCGGCCGGCGCCTGCTCGACGCCGCGGTCGACCTGCCTTTCGCGCTCCCGACCGCCGTCGCCGGCGTCGCCCTGACGGCGATTTACGCGCCGACGGGCTGGATCGGGCGCCTGGTCGAGCCGCTCGGCTGGAAGGTCGCCTTCACGCCGGCGGGCGTCGTCGTGGCGCTCGTCTTCGTCGGCCTGCCCTTCATCGTGCGCACCGTGCAGCCCGTCATCCTCGACCTCGAGAAGGACGTCGAGGAAGCCTCCGCCTCGCTCGGCGCGACGCGCGTCCAGACGCTCGCCCGCGTCGTGCTGCCGGCCCTGCTGCCGGCGCTCCTGACCGGCTTCGCGCTCGCCTTCGCCCGCGGCGTCGGCGAATATGGCTCGGTCATCTTCATCGCCGGCAACGTGCCTTTCGTGTCGGAGATCGCGCCGCTGCTCATCGTCGTGAAGCTCGAGGAGTTCAACTATGAGGCGGCGACCGCCGTCGCGTTGTGGATGCTGGCGATCGCCTTCCTGATTCTCCTCGCCGTCAACCTGATCCAGTCCTGGAGCCGCCGGAGGTTCGGCAAATGACCGACGCCGGCCCCTGGGGCGCCGCCCTGTCCGAGCCCGCCGCCGCCGCGGCCCATGCGAGACGCGCCGGACGCGGCGCGGCCAAAAGCGGCGTGGCCAAGAGCCGCGTGGCCAAGAGCGGCGCGACGGCCGAGAGCCCGCTCCTCGCTTTCGCGCTGATCGCCCTGACCTTCGGCTTTCTCGCGCTGTTCCTGTTCTTTCCGCTCGTCGTGGTGTTCGCCGAGGCCTTCCGCAACGGCCTGCGCGCCTATTTCGCCGCGCTCGTCGAACCTGACGCGCTCGCCGCCATGAAGCTCACCTTGCTCGTCGCGGCGATCGCCGTGCCGGCCAACGTCGTGTTCGGCCTCGCCGCCGCCTGGGCCGTCGCCAAGTTCCGCTTCCCCGGCCGCAGCCTGCTCGTCACGCTCATCGACCTGCCCTTTTCGGTGTCGCCGGTCGTCGCAGGCCTGATGTTCGTGCTGCTGTTTGGCGCGCAGGGCCTGTTCGGCCCCTGGCTTTCGGCGCATGGCGTCGACGTCGTCTTCGCCGTTCCGGGCGTCGTGCTCGCCACCGTCTTCGTGACCTTCCCCTTCGTCGCGCGCGAGCTCATCGCGCTGATGGAGGACCAGGGGACGGCCGACGAGGAGACCGCCCTCTCGCTCGGCGCGAGCGGCTTCTCGACCTTCTGGCGCGTCACCCTGCCCAATGTGAAATGGGCGCTGCTCTATGGCGTCCTGCTCTGCAACGCGCGCGCCATGGGCGAATTCGGCGCGGTCTCGGTGGTCTCGGGCCACATCCGCGGCGAGACTAACACGCTGCCGCTGCAGATCGAGATCCTCTACAACGAATACGCGATTTCGGCGGCCTTCGCCGTCTCCACCCTGCTCGCGCTTCTGGCCATGGCGACCCTTGTGCTGAAAGCCGCGCTCGAAGCCGTCGCCGGCGCGTCCGGCAATTAAAGACCCACCCCAACGTCCGGGCGGAGACCCCATGCGGATACGCGCCGAAAACATCGTCAAGACCTTCCCCGGCGCCGGGCGCGCCGCCCTGCGCGACGTCAGCCTTTCCGTCGCATCGGGCGAGCTCGTCGCCCTGCTCGGCCCCTCGGGCGGCGGCAAGACGACGCTGCTGCGCGTCATCGCCGGGCTCGACGCGCCCGATTCCGGCGCGGTCTTCTTCGGCGACCTCGACGCCTCGCGCGCGAGCGTGCAGGAGCGCCGCGTCGGCTTCGTGTTCCAGAGCTACGCCCTGTTCCGGCACATGACGGTCGAGGAGAACGTCAGCTTCGGGCTCGACGTGCGCGCCCGCGCTGACCGTCCGTCAAAGGCCGAGATCCGCCGCCGCGCGCATGAGCTCATCGAGCTCGTGCAGCTCAAGGGCTTCGAGAAGCGCCGCCCGGCCCAGCTTTCGGGCGGCCAGCGCCAGCGCGTCGCGCTCGCAAGGGCGCTTGCCGTCGAACCGCGCGTGCTGCTGCTCGACGAGCCCTTCGGCGCGCTCGACGCCAAGGTGCGCCGCGAGCTGCGCGGCTGGCTGCGCGAGCTGCATGACCGCACCGGCCACACCACGATCTTCGTGACGCACGACCAGGACGAGGCGATGGAGCTCGCCGACCGCGTCGCCGTGCTGAACGGCGGCCGCATCGAGCAGATCGGCGCGCCCGACGAAATCTACGACCATCCCGCCACCGCCTTCGTGCATGAGTTCATCGGCGAATCGAGCGCCCTCGACGCGCAGATGCGCGAAGGCCGGCTGTTCCTCGGCGACCGCGCGCTCGACGTGACGCAGCCGCACGCCGCGGCCGGGACGCTCTGGGGGGCGGGCCGCCTGTTCGTGCGGCCGCAGGACGTGGTCATCGGCGAAGACGGCCCCGACGCGGTCGAGGCCGAGATCGTGTCGGTGCGCCGCGCCGGCGCTGCGCGTCGCGCCGAGATCGCGCTTCCCTTCGCGCCGCGCGCGCGGCTCGAAGCCGAGGCGCCGGTTCTGGCGTCGCTGCGCCCGGGCGAGCGCGTTCCGGTGCGCTTCCGCCGCGCCGCCTTCTACCCGGTCGAGGCGGTCGCGGCGGAATGAAGGCGCGCCCGCTCCCGTCTCCTGCGGCTCCGCTTGGCCGCCGGAAGGAAGACGGTTAGGCTCGCCTCTCGGCCCGTCCTTTCTCGCGAGCGGACGCTCACTTGACCCTGGCGCCTGCGCTCGACCAGATCCTCGCCCTCCTTGAACATTACGGCCTGTTCGCCGTGTTCTTCGGCGTCGCGGTCGAAAGCGCCGGCGCGCCGTTTCCGGGCGAAACGCTCCTGCTCGCCGCCGCCGTCGCCTCGGGCGCGCACGCCGGGCCCGGCGCCCTGCCGCTGCCGGGCGTCATCGCCGCCGCGGCGGCGGGCGCGATGTTCGGCGACAATCTCGGCTACTGGATCGGGCGCGGGCTCGGCCTTCCGCTGCTCGAACGCTACGGGCCCAGGATCGGGCTCAGCCGCGAGCGGCTCGCGATCGGCGAGCGCCTGTTCCGCGACCATGGCGGCAAGATCGTCTTCTTCGGCCGTTTCGTGGCCTTCCTGCGCGCCTACGCCGCCCTGCTCGCCGGCGCGATGCGGCTCGACCCCGGCCGTTTCTTTCTGTTCAACGCCGCCGCGGCGATCGTCTGGGCGAGCCTTTTCGGCGTTCTCGGCCATGTCTTCGGCAAGGAGGCGCACCGGCTGACGGGGCCTGTCGGCTTCGTCGGCCTCGCCCTGGCTGCGGCGTTTTTTACTTTCATATGGCGCTTCTATAAAACCCAGGAAGCGCGCCTGAGGGCGCAGGGCGGGCCGCCGCCGTCGCCTCCCGAAGACATGGCCGTCTAGCGTCCGCGCGCATCCGTTTCAGGAGCCTTCGTGTTCATCGAGCAGATCCAGCCCTTGATCGCCCAGCATGGCTACTGGGCCGTTTTTCTCATCGTGCTGCTTGAAAGCGCCGGCGTCCCCCTGCCCGGCGAAACCGTCCTTCTTCTCGCCGCGGGCTATGCGGGGGCGACGGGCGAGCTTGACGTCGTGTGGATCGTCGCCGCGGCCGCCGCCGGCGCCATTCTCGGCGACAATGTCGGCTACTGGGTCGGGCGCAAGTTCGGGGCCGGACTTCTGCAGCGTTATGGCAAGTTCATCCATCTGCCGCCCGACCGGCTGCTGCTCGGCCAGTATCTGTTCGAGAAGCACGGCGGCAAGATCGTCTTCTTCGGCCGCTTCGTCGCGTTCCTGCGCGTGCTCGCCGCGCTGCTCGCCGGCGTCAATCAGTACGCCTGGGGCCGGTTTCTGTTCTTCAACGCCACCGGCGGCCTCGTCTGGGCCACGATCATGGGAACGGGCGCCTATCTCTTCGGCGACGCCATGCATCGCGTCAGCGGCCCGCTCGGCCTGATCGCGCTCGGCGTGGTGGTCGCCGCCGCCGTCGCCGCCATCGTGCTGGTGCGGCGCGAAGAAAAGCGCATGGCGCAGCAGGTCGCGGCCGAACGCGCGCCGCAGGCGCAGGAAGCCTGACCATGGGCGAGGCGCGCGGAACGATCGGCGCGGCGGCGGCGTTGGCCGCCCGGCCCGACCCGTTCAGGAGACCTCGCCATGACACGAGACACGAAGAAACGAGACAGGGCGCCGAGCGCCGCGGCGCTCGCCGCAAGCCTCGCCCTGTTCGCGTTCGCGCCGGGCGCGGCGCAGGCCCAGACCGCCCCCGGCGCGCCGGGAACGCCGAACGCCCTTCCCCAGAAACAGGCCATTCCCGAGAAGGTCGACGAGCCGCTGCGCTCCGGCCGCAGCGAGAGCCTGAGCGACAGGCTCGACGAGACGAACGGCGTCGTCAAGCCGCCGCCCGGGGTCGACCCGGGCATCGTCCAGCCTGCTCCCGTCCCTCATCCCAATTCGACGCCGGTCATTCCGCCGCCGCCCGGTCCGCAGGCGAAATAGCCGCGCGCCCGCAGCCTCAGGCGCCGCCATGAGCGCCGCGCCGCCCTTCCTGCGCGATTTCAGCGCGCCGGCCGGGCGCGCGGTGGAGCTTTCGCCGCTCGTGCGCCGCGTGCTCGCGCCGAACGCCGGCCCGATGACCTTCACCGGCACCTGCTCTTATGTCGTGGGGCGCGGCGAGGTGGCGGTGATCGACCCCGGCCCCGCCGATCCCGCCCATGTCGCGGCGCTGCTGGCCGCGACGGCGGGCGAGCGCGTCGCCGCCATTCTCGTCACCCACACCCACGCCGATCATTCGGGCGCCGCGCGGCTCCTGCGCGAAAAGACGGGCGCGCCCCTGCTCGGCTGCGCGCCGCACCGGCCGACCGGGGCCGCGCGCGCCGACGCCGTGCACGACCTCGCCTATGCGCCGGACGGCGCGCTGCTCGACGGCGAGAGTTTTGAGCGCGAAACCTTCTCGCTGACGGCGATCGCGACGCCGGGCCACACGGCGAACCATCTGGCCTTCGCGCTGGCGCAGGAGAAGGCGCTGTTTTCGGGCGATCACGTCATGGGCTGGTCGACCTCGGTGGTGATCCCGCCCGACGGCTCGATGGACGCCTATATGGCCTCGCTCGACCGGCTGCGCGGCCGCGACGACGTCGTCTACTGGCCGGGCCATGGCGGGCCCGTCGCCGAGCCGCAGCGGCGGCTGCGCGCCCTGCGGCATCATCGCCGCCAGCGGGAGCTCGCGATCCTGTCGCGTCTCGAAAAGGGCGCGGCCCGGGTCGACGAGATCGTCGCCGCGGTCTATCCGGGCCTCGACGCGCCGCTTCTGCGCGCGGCCGGCCTGTCGACGCTCGCCCATCTTGAAGAGCTCGCCGGGCGCGGCGTGGTCAGGGTCGAGGGCGCCCCTTATGACGCGGACGCCCGCTTCAGCCTCGCGTGAGGCTCATTTGTGGTCGACCGCCGCCTCGAGCGCGGTCTCGAAGGCGGCGATGTTGCGGGCGTTGACGCCGAAGTCGATCGGGCCGAAGCGCGAGGCCGAACGCACGTCGACGCGGCTCTGCTCGACGACCGGCCTGAGCCTGACCGTGACATAGGACGGCAGCCCCAGGATCGGGCTCGCGGCGATCGCCTCGATATGGCCGAGCCCCATGCGCCCGCCGGGCGGAACCGCCTCGACGACCTTCCAGCCGGCGCTTTTGACGGCGCGGCGCAGCGCGGCGAAGGCGTCGTCGGCGTCGAGGTCGAGCAGCATCGGCAGGATTTTCGGATAGGCTTTGGCCTGCTCCGCCCGCGCTGAGGCCGGCGGCGTCGGCGGCGGCGCCCCGCGCGCGGCGTAGGCGGCGCGTGAAAAGGAAAAGGCGGGCGGATCGGCGAGATCGGTCGAAAGGTCGGTCAGGCGCGGCCCCTGCGCCGCCCGCGCCAGCATATAGGCCGGATAGGCGAGCAGCAGGGCCGCGAGCACGAGGCCCGTTCCCGCCCGCCCGGCGCCGCGGCGGCCGGTGCGCCACACGACGACAAGCCCCGCCAGCGCGCAGACGACGGCGGCGAGCGCGAAGCCGATCGAGCCGCCGAGCACGGCGAACGCCGCCGGCGGGTCGAGCCCGGCGCGCGAGGCGAAGACGCCGATCGCCGCCACGGCCAGCGCGAAGGCGGCGAGCCTGCGGCTCGCGACCGCGGCGCCCGAAAAAGGCTCCTCGAAGACGAGCCGCCGCATCGCCGCTAGCCGAGGTCGGCGCGCGGATTATAGGGCTTCTGCGCCTCCCATTTGCGCATCAGGGCGGCGAGATCGGGGTCGCTTTCGTCGGGCAGCACGATGCGCAGCGTCACGAACAGGTCGCCCGCGCCGCCTGCGGCATGAGGCAGGCCCTTGCCGCGCAGCCGCAGCGTGCGGCCGCCGTTCGAGCCCGCCGGCACGGCGAGCTCGACCATGCCGTCGAGCGTCGGCGCGTTCACCTTGGCGCCGAGCACCGCCTCATAGAGGGTCACGGGCAGGTCGAGCCGGAGATCCTTGCCGTCGACGCGGAAGAAGGGATGCTTCGCGATCCTGACCGTGACGATGGCGTCGCCGGGCTCGCCGCCGACGAGGCTCTGGTGACCCTGCCGCTTGAGCCTGATCTGCTTGCCGTCCTCGATGCCCGCGGGGATGGTCGCCTCGAGCGTGCGCCCGCTCGGCAGGGCGACGCGCGCCGTCGTCCCCTTGACCGCCTCGGCGAGGCCGATGGTCACGGCGGCGACGGCGTCTTCGCCGCGCTGCGGCGGCGGCGGCGGCGCGGAAGAAGCGCGGCCCCGGCGGCCGGCGCCGCCGAACATCTCGTTCAGAATGTCGCCCGGGTCGAAGCCTCCGGCCGCGCCCGGGCGCGCGCCGCCGAAATTGAACTCGAAGCCCTCGAAGCCGCCGCCCGGCCGGCGTCCGCCGAAGCCGCCGGGCCCGCCCGCGCCAAACCCCTCGAAGCCCGGATGGCGCGGCTTGCCCTCGGCGTCGATCTCGCCGCGGTCGAAGGCGGCGCGCTTCTTCTCGTCGCCAAGGATTTCATAGGCCGTGTTGATCTCGGAGAATTTCTCCTTGGCCTTCGGCTCGGTGCTCTGGTCCGGGTGAAATTTCTTGGCGAGCTTGCGGAAGGCGGATTTGATGGCCGCCGCGTCGGCGCCCTTCGTCACGCCGAGGACAGTATAGGGGTCACGCATTCTGAGGATCACGCATCGTTCGAGCTCGTTTGCGGCGCCCGGCCGGCCCGCGTCCGCGGCGCGGGCCCGGCGCCGCGCGACGGAGTTTTTCGCGGCCAGGATCTTTTCATGACAAGGACCGCTTCATGACAAGAACAGTCTCATGACAAGAACAGTCTCATGACGGAGCCGGCGTCATGACGAACGCCGTTTTCCGACGAGAGGCTTTGTCGTGAAAATGTCGTTCCCGCCGTCAAAATGGGGGAGGCCGGGGCGCGGCGCAAGCCTCGCCGGCGCGCAGGCGCAGGCTTTTGCGGCGCCGCAGCGCGCTTTGGCCGCAAGCCGGCTGCCGGATCGCAAATCAGCGCTCTATCGCAAATCAGCCTTTGGCGAGCGGGCGGGCCCTGACGATCGCCCAGTCGCCGTTCTTGTCGGCGCAGGCGGTGCCTTCGGCCTTTTCGGATTTGTCCTTGCGCCGCGCGTCGCCGCGAAACTTGCGGCAGACCTGGCCGTCGACCGGAAACGGCGAGCCCTGCGGCGCGAAGGCGCCGCGCGCGCCCGATTCGGGATTGTTCCAGCCGACCTCCGCGCCATTGCCCTGCGGGTCGAGCGCGGTCGAGAGCGCCGCGCGGGCGCGCCGCCAGTCCTCGGCGTCGAACAGGGCGTCGAAGGGAGAGGCGGCGATCGAGCCGGTCGCGTCGTCGTCGGGGAGCGAGAATTTCGCCACCTGCATGGAGACGGCGCAGCCGCCGAGCCCGGCGGCCAGCGCGCCGGCCGCCAGAAGGCGCGACAGAAGATGGCGCCACGCCGCGCCGGACCGGTCCGCGCTGGAGACGCGGGTCGATCGGTGATAATGGCGCGAAAGCCGAACAAAAAGCGCCACGGGCCGAACGCTCGCGAAAAAGTTGCCGTCGCGGAGATCTAGCCTTGAACAAGTTAATGGGGGGTGACTTCACCCGCGCGAAGGACCCCTTCGCTCTCTTCGCCGAATGGTTCAATGAGGCGAAAACGTCTGAAATCAACGATCCCGACGCCATGGCGCTGGCGACCGTCGACGCCGAAGGCCTGCCCGACGTGCGCATGGTGCTGCTCAAGGAGGCGACGCCGCAGGGTTTCGTGTTCTACACCAACGCCGAAAGCGCCAAGGGACAGGAGCTCGCCGCCTGCATGAAGGCGGCCGGCGTCCTGCACTGGAAGTCGCTGCGCCGGCAGGTGCGTTTCCGCGGCCCGGTCGAGCCCGTGAGCGGCGCCGAGTCCGACGCCTATTTCGCCTCCCGCGCGCGTGAAAGCCGCATCGGCGCCTGGGCGAGCCGGCAGTCGCGCCCGCTCGAGAGCCGCTTCGCGCTCGAGACGGCGGTCGCCAGATATGCGCTGAAATACGCCGTCGGCGAGGTGCCGCGCCCGCCCTATTGGGGCGGCTATCGCATCGTCCCCGCGCAGATCGAATTCTGGGCCGACGGCGCGTTTCGCCTGCATGACCGTCTCGTGTTCCGGCGCGCCGCGCCCGCAGAGCCATGGACGACCGAGCGGCTCTATCCGTGACGGCGTCTTCGCCCGACGGGCGGCTCTATCCGGCCCGGCCCCTGCTCGCGGTCTCGATCGCCGTCTTCCGGGCGGGCGAGGTTTTGCTCGCGACGCGCGTCAATCCGCCTTACGCCGGGCTCTATTCGCTGCCGGGCGGGCTCGTCGAGGCCGGCGAGACGCTCGAAGCGGCGGCCCTGCGCGAACTTTTTGAAGAGGTCGGCGTCACGGCGCGCGTCGTCGCCTTCAACCGGCACGTGCAGTCGATCGAGCGCGACGCGGACGGAAGGACGCGGCGGCATTTCGTGATCGCCTCCTTCGTCGGCGACTGGATCTCGGGCGAGGGGACGCCCGGGCCCGAGGCCGGAAAAATCGTCTGGGCGCGCCCCGAACGGCTGGCGGGCCTCGCCTGCACGCCCTTCACCGAGGAGGTGCTGTCGCGCGCGGCCGCGCTCCGGGCGGCGCGCGACGCGTAAGGCCCCGCTTTGTGCCGGCGACGAAAGCGGCTAGGCTTTTCACGCAAGCTCACGGGCCGGACGATGACGCGAAATTTTCCAGCGCACGGATATGGCGCCGCGGCCGCCGCTTTCGCGGCTTTCTCCTGCGCCCTGCTCGCCTTCGCCGCGCCCGCCGCGGCGCAGCTGCCGGACTGGCTGCACATTCCCTTTCTCACCCCGCAGAAGCCGGCCGAGCAGGCGCAGCCCCCCGCCGAGGCGCCCAAGGCCGCAAAGCCCAGGCCGAAGAAAGAGGCCAGGCCCGCCACGCCCAGAGAGGCGAAGAAGGAGCCCGCCGGCCCTCCGCCCGAGCCGCCGCCCCCGCCCTATGAACCCCAAGTCCTGCGCCTCGCCGAGATTTTGGGCGCGCTCGCCTATCTCGAAGACCTGTGCGGCTCGAAAGAGAACTGGCGCGCCCGCATGCAGACGTTTCTGGAGGCCGAAGCGCGCACGCCGGACCGCAAGGAGCGGCTCGCCGGCGCCTTCAACCGCGCGTTCCATGATTATGAAGCCTCCTACCGCAGCTGCGGCGGCAACGCCGAAGCCGTCATCGCGCGCTTCCTGCGCGAGGGAGGCCGGATCGCCCGCGACGTCGCGGCGCGCTACAGCGAGACCTGAGGCGGCTTCGTGAACAACCTCATCACCGACGTCGCCGGCGTTCTCGTCGGCTCGGCGCAGGACGAGAATCTCGCCTCCGGCGTCACGGCGGCGCTGTTCGACGCTCCGGCGATCGCCTCAGTGGCGGTTCATGGCGGCGCGCCGGCCGGCCGCGACACGGGGCTGCTCGAACCGGGCTTCACGGTCGAAAGCGTCGACGCGCTGGTCCTGTCGGGCGGCTCGGTCTTCGGCCTCGACGCCATGGGCGGGGTCATCGCCTGTCTGCGCGCGCAAGGCCGCGGCTTTCCCGTCGGCGGCGTCCGCGTGCCGATCGTTCCGGGCGCGGCCCTGTTCGACCTGCTGAACGGCGGCGACAAGAGCTTTTCGGACGCCGTCTACTGGCGGCTCGGCTTCGACGCCGCAGCCGTCGCCGCGGAAGACTTCGCGCTCGGCACGGCGGGCGCGGGCTTTGGCGCGACGACGGCCACCTTCAAGGGCGGGCTCGGCTCGGCGAGCGCGAGAACCTCCGCCGGCTTCACGGTGGGCGCGCTCGTGGCGGTCAACGCGGTCGGCTCGGCGACCGTCGCCGACGGGCCGCATTTCTGGGCCGCGCCCCATGAGCGTGGCGCGGAGTTCGGCGGCCTCGGCTGCCCCGCCGTGTGGCCTGAGGCCGATTTCCAGATCAAGAGCGTCGAGCCGCGCAACACCACGATCGCCGTCGTCGCAACCGACGCGGCGCTGACGCGGGCGCAGGTCAAGCGCCTCGCGGTGATGGCCCATGACGGCATGGGCCGCGCGCTGCGCCCGGCCCATGCGGCGATGGACGGGGACACGGTGTTCTCGGCCGCGACCGCGCGGGCGCGGCAGCCGCCAAGCCTCGCCGATCAGGCCGAGATCGGCGCCTTGGCCGCCGACTGCCTGGCGCGGGCGATCGCGCGCGGGATTTTCGAGGCGACGGCGCTGCCGTTCGCGGGCGCGCAGCCGGCCTGGCGCGACGCCTTTGGCTGAAAGCCCGGCGCATTTCGTCTTGTCGTCAGGAAAAGCGCGACGATAATTCATGCGGCGAATCGACCGATTGAGCGACCGCCATGCAACACGCGCTGCAATCCCCCCCGTTTCAGGTCTACGCCTTTTTCGGCGCCTTCGTTCTGGTCCTTCTGGTCAACGCGACCGGCGTCGTCAGCAAGGTCATCACGCTCTATACGAACATCTTCGCGCATGAATTCATCAGTTCGCGCAACCATCTGTTTCTGCGCCTGAAAGACAAGGTCGAGCTTTCGGCCGCCGTTGGCGTCGTCGAGCAGACGCTCTATCTTTACGCGCTGTTTTCCGGCCTGACCGGAATCCTGACCAGCGTGCTGATTTTCAAGGCCTTCAACGGATGGCTGACGATCGCCGCGCCGACCGGCGCAGACCTCCAGACGCCGAACGCGCAGACGCCGACCATCCTGCCCCAGACCGCACAGACCCAGACCATCCCGCCCCAGACCATCCCGCCCCAGACCGCACAGCCCGCCGAAGGTCATGTCGCCCTTGAAAACCTCATCCGCTTCTACGGCTATGCGATCGGCAATTTCATCTCGCTGATGTTTGCGATCGTCATCTTCGAAGCGACGAAATACGCCTTTCAGCATGTGGGCGCGCTTCAGCCCTACTGGCTGTAAGCCTGTCGATCGTCTCGGGCCTCGCGCGCGTGAGGCCCGGGTCGCGCGGGCTTTGCCTTTCGCCCGGCCTGCATGCTAGAGCGCTCCCTTCACACGGGAGCCCCTGATGATCCCCCGCTATTCCCGCCCCGAGATGGCCGCCGTCTGGGAGCCGCAGACGCGCTTTCGCATCTGGTTCGAGATCGAGGCCCACGCCTGCGATGCGCTCGCCGAGATCGGCGTCATTCCGAAGGAGTCCGCGAAGGCGATCTGGGACAAGGCCGGCGGCGTCGCTTTCGACGTCGCGCGCATCGACGAGATCGAACGCGTCACCAAGCATGACGTGATCGCCTTTTTAACCCATCTCGCCGAATTCATCGGCCCCGATTCGCGCTTCGTGCATCAGGGCATGACCTCGTCGGACGTGCTCGACACCTGCCTTTCGGTGCAGCTCGCGCGCGCCTCAGACATTCTGATCGACGACGTCGACGCCCTGCTCGCCGCGCTGAAAAAGCGCGCCCACGAGCACAAGCTGACCCCGACCATCGGCCGCTCGCACGGGATTCACGCCGAACCCGTCACCTTCGGGCTCAAGCTCGCCCAGGCCTACGCCGAATTTTCGCGCGCCCGCGAGCGGCTCGTCGCGGCCCGCAGGGAGGTCGCGGTCTGCGCCATCTCGGGCGCCGTCGGCACTTTCGCCAACATCGACCCGCGCGTCGAGGCGCATGTCGCCGAAAAGCTCGGCCTTGCGGTCGAGCCGGCCTCGACGCAGATCATTCCGCGCGACCGCCACGCCATGTTCTTCGCGACGCTCGGCGTCGTCGCCTCCTCGCTGGAGCGGCTCGCGATCGAGATCAGGCACCTGCAGCGCACCGAGGTGCTCGAGGCCGAGGAATATTTCTCTGAAGGCCAGAAAGGCTCCTCGGCGATGCCGCACAAGCGCAATCCGGTGCTGACCGAGAACGTCACCGGCCTCGCCCGGCTCGTGCGCGGCATGGCCCTGCCGGCCATGGAGAACGTGGCGCTCTGGCACGAGCGCGACATCTCCCATTCCTCGGTCGAGCGGATGATCGGCCCCGACGCCACGGTGACGCTCGATTTCGCCCTGCATCGCATGACCGGCGTGATCGAGAAGCTGCTCGTCTACCCCGCCAACATGAAGAAGAATCTCGACCGGCTCGGCGGGCTGATCCATTCGCAGCGCGTGCTGCTGGCGCTGACCCAGAAAGGCGTCTCGCGCGAGGACGCCTATGCCTATGTGCAGCGCAACGCCATGCCGGTGTGGCGCGGCGAGGGCGACTTTTTGACCCTGCTGCGCGCCGACAGGGACGTCAGCGCGAAACTGTCCGACGCCGAACTCGAAGAGCTGTTCGATCTCGGCTATCATCTCAAAAACGTCGATATGATTTTCGCGCGCGTGTTCGGGCAGGGCGCCTGAAGTTCGCGCCCGCAGGATCGTCTGAAAAGACACGAAACCAGCAGAGAGAGCCCATGCCTAAGGACGCCCGCCTCGAAACCGCCGTCGCCGCGGTGGCCGCCGACCCCGAACTTCATGCGCGCTGGCTCAACACCTTCTCCTATCTCGAATATGTCGGCTTCCGGAAGATCGTCAAAAGCCAGCGCGCCGACGTGGTTTCGACCGAGCTCCTGACCCACGCCCTTGAAGAAGGGCGCCATGCGCTCGGCCTCAAGAAGCTCGCGGTCAAGGTCGGCGGCGCGGCTTTCGAGACCTATGCGCGAGACACCATGCTCTGCGGCGACGAGGCGGAAGACTACTTCCAGTCGCTCGACGCCGGCTGCGACGCGGTGTTTGCGGCCCTGCCCGACGCCGAGCGCTCGCGCGTCGTCTATTGCTACGTGACCTGGCTGATCGAGCGCCGCGCGCTCGACGTCTATGGCGTCTACAAGGCGGCGCTCGGCGATTCGCCGCTCGCCGGACGCATCGCCGGCCTGCTCATGGAGGAAGAAAAGCACCTCGCCGACGTCAATCGCGAGCTCGCCGCCCTCGACCCGGAGTTCGAGGCGCGGGCGCCGCGCCTCGAGGCGCTCGAGGCCGGGCTTTACGAAACCTTCCTCGGCAAGCTTTCGGCCGCGCTCGAACCGTCGCGCGCGCGGACGCCGGCCTGAGCCGATGAGGACCGCCGACGCCGACATCCTGCTCGTGCCGGGCCTCGGCGGCTCGGAGCCGGACCACTGGCAGCGACGCTGGGCGGCCAGGCTGCCGACCTCGCGCGTTTTGGAGCAGGAGGACTTCGACCGCCCGCGCCTCGACAGCTGGCGGACGCGGCTCGTGGCCGAAATCAGGCGCGACGGACGCCCGACGATTCTCGTGGCGCACAGCCTCGGCTGCCTCGTCGTCGCCCATTCGGCGAAGGCGCTCGAGGGGCTGCCGGTCGCCGGCGCCTTTCTCGTCGCCCCGCCCTCGGCGGAGACGGTCGCGACGCTGCCCTCGGTCGACCGCGCCTTCGCCGCGACGCCGACCGAACGACTGCCCTTCCCGGCGCTCGTCGTGGCGAGCCGCGACGACCCCTATTCGTCCTACGCCGACGCCGAACGGCTGGCCGGAACGCTTGGCGCGGAACTCGTCGACGCCGGCCAGTCGGGCCATCTCAACGTCGAATCGGGCCATGGCCCCTGGCCCGAAGGGCTGATGCGCTTCGCCGGATTTCTGAAGACGCTCTGAACGCCGCCGGCAGGACGCGCCGCGAAGGCCGGGACGCGCCGCCGTGCCGGCGCGCACCACGGCTCGCGCGCCGCGCGGTTAGGCTTGTCCGCATCCTTATCTCCCAGGCGGCGGCCATGACCGACATCGACGCGACCAAGCAACAGCTTCTGACCCGTTTCGGCGTCCACCAGATGACCAACAATCCGGCCGGCGTCGGCAATGAATGCACGCACTGGATCTACGCCGCGCTGTTTGAGGCCCGCGCGCTCGACCACGACCGCGCGCTGCACATCGGCCAGGGCGGCGTTCCCTACACCTGGGGCCGCGAGGTCGCGGCGCCGGCGGTCGAGCGCGGCGACGTCGCCCAGTTCCACAGCTTCCGCAACGAGTTCTTCATCTACGCGCCGGACGGAAGCGGCGGCTCCTACATCAACACGGCGACCAAGGTGCGCGGGCCGAACCACACCGGCATGGTCTTCACCAAGCCCGCCGGCGGGGCCTACTACCAGCTCGAATCGCACATCCACGCGCCGGGCGTGAGCCTGATGAGCATTCGCGGCGCGACGATCTATTTCGAGAGCTTCGCGGTCGCCGTCCCGGCGTCGGCGATCAGCCGCGTCGTCGGCTCGCAGAACTGGCCGTCGAGCGTGCGTCCCGCCGACGCCGAGGATCTGATGGAGCGCGTCGGCTGGACCTCGCTGCGCGCCGAGTTCGGCGTTTCGGCGGCGGCGGCCTCGGCCGCGATCGGGCAGATCCGCCATGGGCGCACGCCGACCGTCGACGGGCGCGACGTCGCCGCGCTGTTCAGGGTGAGCGCCACCGGGCGCCATCGCTTCTACCGTCCGCAGGCGAGCGCGGCGCGCCTCTCCATGAGCCCCGACCAGCTCGCCGCCGAAAAGCAGGCCGTCATCCGCGCCATGATCGCCGGCGGGCGCGCCGGCCACAGCGCGACCGAGGATGAATTCGGCGGCGACAACAAGCGCGCGCGCATCCGCGACGGACGCTTCGACTGGAGCTTTCCGCAGCAGCCGTGAGAAATCACCCGATCCTGACCGTCAGCGGCGGCAGGCCGTCGATCGTCGCCTCCACGTCGTCGCCCCGGAGGATCGGGCCGACGCCCGCGGGCGTGCCCGTATAGATCAGGTCGCCCGGACAAATCTCCGTCAGCGCCGACAGGAAGGCGACGATCTGCGGGATTTTCCAGGTCATGTCCGCGAGGTCGCCGGACTGGCGCGGCGCGCCGTTGACCCTGCAGCGGATCGCGCCCGAGGCCATCGCCCCGGCCGCGGCGCGCGGCAGGATCGCGCCGCAGGGCGCCGAATGGTCGAAGCCCTTCGACATGTCCCACGGGCGGCCCTTTTTCTTCGCCGCCGCCTGAAGGTCGCGGCGCGTGAGGTCGAGGCCGACCGCATAGCCGAAGATCAGCGCTTCGGCGTCTTCGGGCGCGACGTCGCGTCCGCCGCCCGAAAAGGCGACGACGAGTTCGACCTCATGCTGCAAATCGTTCGTCTGCGGCGGATAGGGCACGACCGCGCCGTCGGGCATGAGGGCGTCGGCGGGCTTCATGAAGAAGAAGGGCGGATCGACCTCGGGGTTCGAGCCCATCTCGCGCGCATGTTCGGAATAGTTCTGGCCGACGCAGAAGACGCGGCGCACGGGAAACAGCCCGCCGGACGCGACGGCGACGGCGGCGATTTTCGGCGGTTCGATCACATAGGCGCTGGTCGTGCTGGTCATCGCGCGTTCCTCCGCAGGCGCGCGGTTTTCGCCGATCCGCGGCCGCGCCGCAACGGCCTTTCGCGCCGCGCCGGCTTTTGGCGCGGGGCAGGCGCCCTCGCCTGCATAAGGACGACGCGCGCCGTCAGTCGACGTCGAGCGGGGCGACGCCGCTCGGGCGCCCGTCAGGCCCGAGCGTGATCTTCTCGATGCGCTTTTCGGCGTCGTCGAGGAGGCGCGCGCAATGGGCCTTCAGGGCTTCGCCGCGCTCGAAAATGGCGATCGAGTCTTCGAGGCCGACGGCCCCCTTCTCGAGCTGGTCGACGATGCGTTCGAGCTCGGCGAGCGCCGCCTCGAACGGCAGGGCGGCGACGCCGCCGTCGGCGGCGGCCGGGTCGGGCGATTTCTTTTGCGCTTCGGCGGCCATGCGGGCGATGCGATCCCTGTCGAGCGATCCTGCGGAGACGCCGGCAGGAGAAGCCGGCGGATTTCCCGCCGAGACTTACATCATGCGCGCCGCGCGTTCCACCACGCCGGGGTCACGGCGGCTCGACGTCACGGCCGGCCGGCGTCACAGCAGGTCGAGCGCGAAGGGCACGCCCTCAAAGCAGTCGGCGCCGCGCCCGATCTCGCGCACGGCGGCGCTCATGCGGCCCTTGCGCCGCAACATGGAATCAGCGAGCGCGACGAGCCGCCCGTTCGGCGTCGCCGTCGGCGAGCGCTGGCGCAGCACGGCGGCGATCTCGAATTCGTCGCGCGCCGGATTGAGCGCGCAGGCGGCGATGAACGCCGCCGCCGTCGAGCGGCTGACGCCGGCGTAACAGTGAATCAGCATCGGCGCGGCGCGGTCCCAGCGCAGCGTGAAGTCGACCAGCGCCGCCACATGCGCCTCGCCCGGCGGCACATGGCCGTCGAGCGCCATGACGATGTCGGACATGGACAGGCGCAGGTGCCGCTCGGGGGCGATGGCGCTCGGCCGCGCCACGGGCGTCTCGGCGTCGAGCAGCGTCACGAGGCTGCGCGCGCCCGTCTCGCGCACCATGTCCGGCGCGCGCGCCAGCGAGCAGACATGCAGGCGGCTCATGAAACCTTCGGCCCTTCGTTGCGGCTTTGTCGCGTTGCGGCGCAATATATCGCGTCGCACCATCGGCCGCATCAGAATTTCTCCAAAATCCGCGCCGGTCAGCGCGGCGCCCTGGCGCAAAGTCGCGTCAGCTCGGCGAGAAACCGCTCGGCGGCGAGCGTCGGCGCCCACGGCTCCCAGGGCGTTCCGCCATAGATCGCGACGAGCGGGTCCCGTTCGAGCGGCGGGAACGGAATGCCGAGCGTGAACCGGACCTCCCGCGCCGTCCAGCCGACGACATGCACCGCCTCGCTCGCCGCGGCGACCCGGTCCGCGCGCTTGTGCGGGCGCCGCTCGGCGGCGGTCCAGGGCGAGAGCCCGTAGCGCAGCGCCACCGCGCGCTCGAGGCTTTCGGTCAGCGCCCGATAGGCCGGCCCGAGAAACGGCTTGACCACCGAGATGCAGTCGAAGCCGAGCAGCCCCTCGTCGGCGTCATGCAGCAATTCGCGCAAATCGCCGCGCGGATCGTCGACCTCGGGGCGCCACAGGCGGCGCAGCGCCAGCACGAGCAGAGAATGCTGCGCCACCGACAGGGGCAGCTCCCAGGCCGAATGGCCGCCCCAGCGATAGGTGCGGGCGAGCCCCATGGCGAGGTCGGAATCGTCCCAGTCGAGCGGCGTCGGATCGAGCAGGTCGAGCCGCTTGCCCGAATAAAGCCGCACCCAGGCGCGCGTCGGCGGCTTTGGCGGCGTGTTCGCGCGCATGGCCCGTTCGGCGCCGGTCATCGGCGGCCGGCGAGCGCCGCGCAGTCCTCGCAGCGGAAGCAGTCGACGAGATGGTCGTTGACGAGGCCGCAGGCCTGGCAGAAGGCGTAGACGATGGTCGGGCCGCAGAAGTTGAAGCCTTTGGCCTTGAGGTCCTTCGCCATGCGCTCCGACATCGCGGTCTTCGCCGGGGCCTCGGCCAGGCTGCGCAGCCGGCTCTGCACGGGAACGCCGTCGACGAAGCTCCAGATGTAGCTGGAGAAGCCCTGCGTCTCCTCGACGGCGAGGAAGGCGCGCGCCGAGCGCACCGCGGCTTCGATCTTGCCGCGATGGCGCACGATCCCCGCGTCCTGCGTCAGCGCGTCGATCTTCTGCGGCGTGAAGCGCGCCATTTTCTCAGGGTCGAAGCCCTCGAAAGCGGCGCGGAAGGCGGCGCGCTTGCGCAGGATCGTGATCCACGACAGGCCGGCCTGAAACCCGTCGAGAACGAGCTTCTCGAACAGGGCGCGGCCGTCATATTCGGGCACGCCCCATTCCTCGTCGTGATAGGCGACATAGAGCGGGTCCGCGCCCGGCCAGGGGCAGCGGGTCAGAGCCGGCGGGGGCGCGGCGGCAGGCGCCATGTCAGGCCCCGGGCGTCGCGACGCAGATCGGCGTCTCGCCCGCCCTGACGACGGCGCCGGCGGCCTTCGCGTCCTCGAGCCGGTCGATGCGGACGATGGCGAGGCCCTCGCCGCCGGCCGTGGTGCCGACCTGGCCGAGCGGCGGCCCGCCGGCGGCGATCTCGGCTCCCGGCGCCGGCGCCTCGCCCTCGAAGCTGAACTTCACGACGCGCTTCTTGGCCGATTTGCGGAAATGCACGCGCGCGACCACCTCCTGGCCCACATAGCAGCCCTTCTTGAAGTCGACGCCGTTCAGCCAGTCGAGATTGACGTCCTGCACGAAGGCGTCGCCATAGGCGAACTCCTTGCCGCCGCGCGGCACGCCGGCGCCGACGCGCATCGCCTCATAGGCGGCTTCGTCGGCGTTCGCGGCGGCCTCGAGCGCGGCGCGGGGCGCGAGCACGCGCGCGCCCATGCCCGGCGCGCGCGGGTCGCGATAGACGAGCGCGCCCGGAATCGAAGGCGCGGGCCCGTCGAGCAGAGCGGCGACGCCGAGCGTGTCGGAATTGTCGGAAATCGACACTTTTGCGCGCATCTTGTGAAGGTTGAGCTTTTTCACCAGGTCGGGGATCTGCTCGCGCAGGCAGTCGAAATAAAAGCCTGGCTCGCCGTCCGGCAGCGGCACGACGAAGAAATCGAACATCAGCTTGCCCTGGGCCGACAAAAGCGCCGAAAAGCGGCTGTCTCCGGGCGGGATGTCGAGCACGCTGTTCGTGATAAGCCTTTGAAGAAACTTTGCCGTTTCTTCTCCCGCCAGCTTTGCGACGCCGCGGTCGGCGAGAAGGCAGAGGCGACTTTCCATTGACTTGCACCTCGACTGGAGGCCGGGCGGCGGCTATTCCTCGACGCCGAAAACCGCCGCGCCCGGCGCGTTGACGCTTTACTTAGCTCGGACCTGCGATGCCGCAAACATTCGATCTTCTCATCAGGGGCGGCGTCGTCGTCGACCATAATGGCGTGGGCGAGCGCGACCTCGGCGTCACGGCTGGCAAGATCGCGGCCATCGGCGCGCTCGGCGGCGCGAGCGCCGGCGAGACCCTCGACGCGAAGGGCCTGACCATCCTGCCCGGCGTGATCGACAGCCAGGTGCATTTCCGCGAGCCGGGCCTGACGCACAAGGAAGACCTCGAAACCGGCTCGCGCGCCGCCGTCCTTGGCGGCGTGACCGCCGTGTTCGAGATGCCGAACACCAATCCGCTGACGACCGACGCCGCGAGCCTCGCCGACAAGGTGGCGCGGGCGCGCCGCAGGATGCATTGCGACTTCGCCTTCTGGGTCGGCGGCACGGTCGACAATGTGAACGACATCCCGGAGCTTGAGCGCCTGCCGGGCTCGGCCGGAATCAAGGTGTTCATGGGCTCATCGACCGGCTCGCTGCTGGTCGCCGACGACGCCGGGCTCGCCGAGGTCCTGAAACGCACGCGCCGGCGCGCCGCCTTCCACGCCGAAGACGAGCCGAGGCTCGAATCGCGCAAGGGGCTGCGGGTCGCGGGCGACCCCTCCTCCCATCCCGTCTGGCGCGACGAGGACGCCGCGCTGACGGCGACGCGCCGGCTGGTGCGCATCGCCCGCCAATATGGCGCGCGCGTCCATGTGCTGCATGTCTCGAGCGGCGGCGAGATCGCGTTTTTACGCGATCACAAAGACCTGGCGAGCGTCGAGGTCACGCCGCACCATCTCACGCTCTGCGCCGACGACTACGCCCGGCTGGGAACGAAGCTGCAGATGAACCCGCCCGTGCGCGACGCGGGCCACCGCGAAAAAATCTGGCGCGGGGTCGCCGAAAGCGTCGTCGACATCTTGGGCTCCGACCACGCGCCGCACACGCTCGAGGAAAAGGCCAGGCCCTATCCGCAGAGCCCGTCCGGCATGACCGGCGTGCAGACGCTCGTCCCCGTCATGCTCGACCATGTGGCGGCTGGGCGCCTGACCCTCGAGCGCTTCGTGGACCTGACCAGCGCCGGCCCGGCGCGCCTGTTCGGAATCGCCGGCAAGGGGCGGATCGCGGCGGGCTACGACGCCGACTTCACCATCGTCGATCTCAAACGGCGCGCGACGATCACCAACGGCTGGATCGGCTCGCGCTGCGGCTGGACGCCCTATGACGGCGTCGAAGTCGTCGGCTGGCCGGTCGGGGCCATCGTGCGCGGCCGGCGCGTGATGTGGGAGGGCGAGATCCTGTCGCCGTCGCAGGGCGAGCCGGTCCGCTTCCTCGACGCGCTCGAGGCCTAGCCGGGCCACGGCCGACATCACGTAAAGCTGTTCGGACGCACGAAAATCGGGCGCGGCGACGGCCGTTCCGCGCGGCCCCGGCGCTTGCCTCTCCAGCGCAAAACGGCCATGTTCGGCCGCGACAATCGAGCCCACTCGGGCGGGAATTTCATCCACATGGCGTTTTCAGGTCTCATGGCGTCCTCGGGTCTCATGACGTCTTCGGCTTTCATGGCGTTCCAGGGCCGGGCCGCGCGCGGGACCGGCGGAACGGCCGGCGCCCCGCGTCCGGCGACGGGCGCTCCGCGGCGGCTCGCGCTCGCGTTTCTCGTTCTGGCGCTGGCCCCCTCGGGCCTCGCCCCGGCGCAGGCGCGGGCGCGGGAGACGCTCGCGGTCGCCTCGCCCTTCGAGGTCGGCGAAAGCCCGGCCGGCAACTACCTCGCCGCCCTCGTCGCCGGGGCGGAGCGCGACACGCTCGCCGCCGCGACCTTCTTCCGCGAGGCGCTGCGCGCCGATCCCAACAATCCGAAGCTGATCGAGCGCGCCTTCGTCGCCGCCGTCTCGAACGGCAACATGCCCGAGGCCGTCTCGCTCGCCGAGCGGCTCCTGGCGCGCGAGCCCGACAACAGCCTCGCCCATCTCGTCGTCGGCGTCGAAGCGATCCGCAAGGGCAAATACGCCGTCGCGCGCAGCCATTTCAACCGCGGCGGCGCGGCGCAGCAGCGCGACGTGACCGCGACGCTGCTGACCGCCTGGAGCTATCTCGGCGACGGCAACCAGAAGAAGGCGCTCGAATACGTCGACCGCCTGCGCGACGAGAATTTCGGCGTGTTCCGCAATTTCCACGCGGGCCTCATCGCCGCCGTCGCCGGCAACGTGCCGGAGGCCCGCAAGCGGCTCAAGGCCGCCTACGACGCCGACAAGAACACGCTGCGCCTCGCCGACGCCTATGCGCGCTTCCTGTCGAAGAACGGCGACCGCGATCAGGCGCTCGCCGTCTACAAGGCCTTCGACCAGGTGCTGCCGAGCCATCCGACGGTGGTCGCCGCCGTCGCCGACCTCGAAGCCGGCAAGACGCTCGAATATGTGGTGCGGACGCCCGAGCAGGGCGCGGGCGAAGTGCTCTACGGCCTCGGCGCGGCCGGCGGCCGGCAGGGCGACGAGCTCGCCGCCATGATCTATCTGCGCCTCGCGCTGCATCTTGCGCCGCAGAACAGCCTCGCCATCGTCACGCTCGCCGACATCTATGAGCGCATCAAGCAGAACGAGCAGGCGATCGACGTCTACGCCATGGTGCCCGAGAAGGACCCGCTGCGCGTCACGGCCGACATCCAGACAGGCCTCCTGCTCGAGGCGCTCGGGCGTTCCGACGATTCGACGCGCGTGCTCGAAAAGATCGTCAAGGACAACCCCGGCAACGCCGACGCGCTCTCCGCGCTTGGCAACCTGCAACGCGCGCACAAGCAGTTCAAGCAGGCGATCGAAACCTACACGCGCGCCATCGACGAGGTGAACAAGACCGGCCGCGCCGGCTGGGCGCTCTATTATTTCCGCGGCGTGTCCTATGAGCGCGACAAGCAGTGGAAGCTCGCCGAAGCCGATTTCCGCAAGGCGCTCGAGATCGCCCCCGACCAGCCGCTGGTCCTGAATTATCTCGGCTACAGCTGGGTCGACCAGAACATGAATCTCGACGAGGCCTTCGCCATGCTGCGGCGGGCGGTCGAGCTCAGCCCCACCGACGGCTACATCGTCGACAGCCTCGGCTGGGCGCATTACAAGCTCGGCCACTATGACGAGGCGGTGAAGGAGCTCGAACGGGCGATCGACCTGAAGCCGGCCGATCCGGTCATCAACGACCATCTCGGCGACGCCTACTGGCGCGTCGGCCGCAAGCTCGAAGCCAAGTTCCAGTGGAACCATGCGCGCGACCTCGGGGCCGAGCCCGAGGAGAAGGAAAAGATCCTTCAGAAGATCGAGCACGGCCTGCCCGACGATCCGACCCCCGCCGCCGCCGAAGCCGCCCCGCGCGATCCGGCCCCCCAGGACGGCGGCTGACTTCGGCGGCTGACGTCGGCGGCTGACTTCGGCGGGCGACTTCGGCGGCTGACTTCGGCGGGGCAAAAGCGGCGCGCCGGCCTTCGCGCCGGCGCCCTGCTTCTTCCCGCCGCGTCCCGGCCTCTTGCTCCGATCCGTCGCCGGCGTTAAGCCCCGCGGACGGATTGCGCGCGGACGTTCCGGCCCGACGCGTTTGCGTCCGCGCTTCGCTCATCAGGCCCGCTCGTGACTCTTTTCCTGCGCGAACGCGCCCCCGCCAAGATCAATCTGACGCTGCATGTCGTCGGCCGCAGGGCCGACGGCTGGCATGAGCTTGAAAGCCTCGTCGCCTTTTCGCGCGGGGGCGACGCGCTGTCGCTCGAGGTCGACGCGCCGCTTCGGCTCACGGTCGAGGGGCCGACCGCCGCGCAGGCGGGCGAGATCGGCGACAATCTCGTGTTGCGCGCCGCGCGCCATTTTGCCGAAAACGTCGAGAGCGCGCGGCTTGGCGCGTTTCATCTCGTCAAGCGCCTGCCGGTCGCGGCCGGCGTCGGCGGCGGCTCGTCGGACGCGGCCGCCGCGCTGCGCCTGCTCGCCCGCGCCAACGGCCTTGAGGCGGACGATCCGCGCGTCCGCGCCGCCGCCGAGAAGACCGGAGCCGACGTGCCGGTCTGCGTCGGGGCGAAGGCGCGGATGATGAGCGGCTTCGGCGAAAAACTCGGGGCCCCGCTCGATCTGCCGCCGCTCGTCGCGCTCATCGTCAATCCGCGCGAGCCGCTCGAAACCCGCCGCGTGTTCGCGCAGATGAACGTCGCGCCGGGAACGGCCACGGGCTATGGCCCGCATCCCGCGATCGGCCCGGGCATGGCGCCGGGCGATTTCTTCGAGGCGCTGCGCAAGGGGCGTAACGACATGGAGGCCGCGGCCTGCCGTCTCGCGCCGATCGTCGGCGACGTGCTCGCCGTGCTGTCCGCAGCGCCCGGCGTCAGGTTCGCCCGCATGTCGGGCTCGGGCGCGACCTGCTTCGCGCTGTTCCGCGACTGCAAATCCGCGGCCCGGGCGAAAAAGGCCATTCTGCGCGCAAACCCCGGATGGTGGGTCAAGAGCTGCATGCTCGGCTGAGGCGCGGCCTCAGGCGGTTTCCCGCGCGCGCCGCTTTTCGAGATCGGCGAGATAGGCGCCGCGCGCCTGCGGCGGGGCGAGGCCGCGCGGCGCGAACACGTCGCGCTCGAGAAAGAAGCCCGTCAGCCTGAAGGCGTCGAGCGTCTCGCCGAGCGAAGGCGCCGCGCCGGGCTCGCCCTCCTCGCGCAGAAAGGCCGGCAGCGGCAGCATCCGCGCGCGCCACGGCTCGCCGGCTGCGCGAGACACCGCACGGCCCGACTTCGGCGAGACGAAGACGAGGTCCTGCGTCGTCCCCGTCGCCGCGCAGCGCGACAGGTCGAGCCCGAAGCCGAGCTCGCGCAGAAGGGCGAGCTCGAGCCGCGCGAGCAGCGCCGGCGCGCGCGGATCGTCCATGTGGGCGGCGAGCGCGTCGCCGAGGCGGTAAAGCCCCGGGTGCGGCTCGCGTTCGGGCGCAAGGCGCAGCAGCGCCGCGACCAGACCGACGCCATGCAGCGCCTCGGCGTTCTCCATGAGGCCCGCGGCGCGCATCTCGCGCGGCTCGACGGCGAAGGCCCCGAGCTGCTCCTCGAGCCGCGCGCGCCAGACGAGCGCGACGCCGTTGCCCGGCTGCAGCGCCGCGCGCAGCCGGCGCGAGCGCCCGCCGCGCACGAGCCCGAGGCAGCGGCCATGGCCGAGGGTCATGGCCTCGAGGATCACGCTCGCCTCGCCCAAACGCCGCACGCCGATGACGAGGCCTTCGTCGCTCCATTCCATGCCGAGGGTCGGCTCCGTGGCGCGGGTCGCGCGCCCGCGAGACGCCCTAGATGGGCTCGACGGCGATCATGGCGGCGATCTCCGCCT
The DNA here is from genome assembly GCF_044226135.1 of Methylocella sp. NCBI lineage: Bacteria > Pseudomonadati > Pseudomonadota > Alphaproteobacteria > Hyphomicrobiales > Beijerinckiaceae > Methylocella > Methylocella sp. The sequence goes on from NZ_JBGAHM010000015.1 coordinate 66,608, forward strand.
CGCAGACGAGCGCCCCGTCGACCAGGGCGCGGCCCGAATACCAGCACATGTTGCGCCGCCGCTTCAGGGGCGTCATGTGGAACTCGACGCGGTCGCCCGGGATCACCGGCTTCCTGAACTTCGCCTTGTCGATGCTCATGAAATAGACGAGCGGCGGCGCGTCCGCGTCGGCGCGGATCGCGAGCGCGCCCGCGGTCTGGGCCATGCCCTCGATCAGCAGCACGCCGGGCATCACCGGCCGCGTCGGATAATGGCCCTGAAACTGCGGCTCGTTCATCGTCACGTTCTTGAGACCGACGCCTGACCCGTCCGGCCGCGCCTCGATGATGCGGTCGATGAGCAGAAAAGGGTAGCGATGCGGCAGGCGCTTCATCAGTTCGAGAATGTCGCAGGCCTCGATCGTCCCGGCTTGTTCGCTCATCGTTCCACGCTCCTCGCTCGCGGCGCCGCGCCATTTTCGCGCGAAGCGCGCGACTTTCGGGCGCCGGGCCGCCCGCGTAAAGCTAAAAAGGCCCTCAGCGACGGCGCTCTCCGGCCGCGCCCGCGCGCGCCAGCCCCTCGATGAGACGCAGCGCGCGCAGCCAGCCTCGCAGCGCGCGCGCCGGCGCGCCTGCGACGCGCGCCGCAGGCGCGACTCCGCCGCCCGCGCCGGCCTGCGGCAGGACCCGCCCGCGCGCGCCGACGCGCGCGCCCGCGCCGACCAGCGCCTGCGCGCCGACGACGGCGAAATCTCCGATTTCGCTCTCCGCCCCGACCTGGGCCTGCGCGCAGACGCGGCAATTGCGGCCGATTCGGGCCTCGGGCCCGATCTGCGCGAGATCGCCGACGATCGAACCCTCGCCGACCACGGTGTCGCCCGATCGCCCGCGGCCGATCGCGGCGTTGGCGCCGACCTCCACTTGATCCTGGAGGATCACCCGGCCGACGTGAGGCATGCGCACGGCCGTCGCCCGCGCCTGCGTCCCGGGCTGGCCAAGACGGGCGCCGGGGCCGATGGTCACGCGGTCGCCGATCAGGGCGTCGGCGACGACCGCCTGCGCGCCGACGACGCAGCCGCGCCCGACTCTGACGCCCTGCCCGAGCACGGCGTTGGCGCCGATGATCGAGCCGGAGCCGATTTCGACGCGCGGGCCGATCACGGCGCCGGGATCGACGACGACGCCGGGCTCGAGCCGCGCCTCCGCATGGACGCTCGCGCCGGGGCTGACGCCCGCCGCCAGAAAGAGCGAACCCGCTTCGAGCGCGGACGGATACATTCTGGCGACGGCGAGGCCGAAGGCGCTTTCGGGATCTTCGACGATGAGGGGCGCGACGCCGGGCGGAAGGTCGGGCGCGAGGCTTGCGCGGATGAAGCAGGCCGTCGCCGCCGTGTCGCCAAGTTCGCGCCGGCGCCGCGGTTCGAAAAACGCCGTGAGGTCGCCGTCTTCGGCGTCATTGAAGGGCGCGGCGCCATAAACGACGCGCGCCGCGTCGGCCCCGTCGCGCAGCGTCGCGCCAGTCAGCGCCGCGACCTCCGCGAGCGAGAGCTGCGCGGCGCGCAGGAAGAAGATCGGATCGGTCATGCGCGAAGACGGTTGCGGCGCCTGAGCGGCGCGCCGCGTCAGGCGCGGCCGGACGAGGAAAACGGCGACGGGGCGATTTCGCGGTTTCCGCGAGGCGCCCCGGAATGCTTGAGCTCTGGCCCGCCGCGCGCCCTCGGGCCGAAGCCCGCGGGCTCCGCCCGAGGCGCGTCAGAAGGAGGTGCCGCCGGTGAAGCGGAAGAACTGCGTGCGGTCGGCGTCGCTCTTCGACAGCGCCTTGGCGAAGTCGAAGCGGATCGGCCCGAGCGGCGACGACCAGATCAGCGAGGCGCCGACGGAGGAGCGGATGGTGGCGTTGTTGCCGCCGACCTGGATGCAATTGCCCTGCGTGTAGGTCGGCGCCTGGTTGTTCGGCGTGCAGACGCCGTCGGAGCTGAAATTGGTCTGCCCGTTATAGCCCCAGAGGCTGCCGGCGTCGGCGAAGACCGCGCCCTTGAGGCCGATGTCGCGCGGCAGGCCCCAGATCGGGAACTGCACCTCGAGGCTCGCGCCCCAGTAGCTCGTGCCGCCCAGCGCGTTGCCGGTGGTGTAATAGCCGCCCGACACGTCGCGCGGGCCGATGCCGTTCGGCTGGAAGCCGCGCACCAGGCTCGGGCCGAGGTTGAAGTTGTCGACGATGCGCAGCTGCTGGCCGCCGATGCCGAAGAGCTCGCCGCCCTGGACGTGGACGATGCCGACCACCTGGTCGAAGATCTCGCGGTAGTAGCGGATGTCGCCCGTGGTGCGGACGAACTTGGAGTCGCCGCCGGCGCCGGCGATGTCCTGCCGCAGCTCGGCGAGCACGCCGGCGGTCGGGTTCCGGTTGTTGTCGAGCGTGTTGTAGGACAGCGAGTAGCCGAACATCGACGTCAGCCAGTTGCCCTGCGCCTGCTTGAGCGCGAGCGAGGCTTCGCCGTTGGTCAGACAGTTGTTGGAGTAGGACAGATCGGTGCCGTTGTAGACGCCGGGCGTCGTGCCCCAGATCGGCGAGTTACAGTCCTGATAGGGGTAGCTCGAATTATTCGGGATGGTGAGGTTGGTGTTGTAGATCGAATAGCGCGGCGAGAAGGTGATCTCGTCGGTCACGGGCAGGCCGAAGCGCAGCGTGCCGCCGGTGACGGTGTTCTGATAGTAGGAGTAGCTCGAAACGCGCGTCTGCTTGGCGTAGAGATCGAAGCCGAAGGCGAGGCGGTTGCCGAGGAAGAAGGGCTCGGTGAAGCTGAACTCCACGCCGCGGGCGTACTGGCCGGCCTGCACCGACAGGCGCACATACTGGCCGCGGCCCATGAAGTTGCTTTCCGAGACCGCGACCTCGGCGATGAAGCCGTCGGTCGTGGAATAGCCGCCGGACACCGACAGCGAGCCCGTCGGCTGGTCCTCGACGTCGACGACGACGATGACGCGGTCCGGCGCGGAGCCCTGCTCGTTGCTGATCTTCACCTTCTTGAAGAAGCCGAGGTTGTTGAGGCGGCGTTCGGCGCGTTCGATCATGACGCGGTTATAGGCGTCGCCCTCGCCGATCTCGAATTCGCGGCGCACGACATAATCGCGCGTGCGGGTGTTGCCGCGCACGACGATGCGCTCGATGTAGACGCGCGGGCCTTCCTCGACGACGAAGACGATGTTGACGGTGCGCGTCGCCGGGTCGCGGTCGCCGCGCGGACGCACCTGCGAGAAGGCGTAGCCGCGGTTGGCGACCTCCTTGGTCATGGCGTCGACGGTCTTCTCGACCATGTCGCCATTATAGGTCTCGCCGGCCGAAAGGCGCAGGAGCGGACGCAGCTGCGCGGCGTCGAGGTTCGGGATGTGCGATTCGACGTCGACGCCGCTCACCGTATATTGCGGGCCTTCCTCGACCGTGATGGTGATCACGTAGCCGCCGAGCTCGGGATTGAACTGCGCGTCGGAGCCGATGACGCGGAAGTCGGCGTAGCCGTTCTTGAGGTAGAAGCGGCGGATGAGCTCGAGGTCGCTCGCGATGCGGTCCGGGTCATAGACGTCGGAGGTCTTGAAGAACGACAGGAAGTTCATCTCCGTCGTCTGCATCAGGTCGCGCAGCTTGCCGGCGGAGAAGGCCTGGTTGCCGACGAAATTGATCTCCTTGATGCCGGTCTTGTCGCCTTCCTCGATGGTGAAGACGACGTCGACCCTGCCGTTCGGCAGGTCGACCGTGCGTGCCCGCACGCTCGCGGCGGCGCGGCCCGACCGGCGGTACACGTCCTTGATGCGCTCGATGTCGGCGTCGACGGTCGCCTGGCTGTAGGGGCCGCGGTTGCGCGACTGGATCTCGGCCGACAGAACCTCGGTCTTGACCTTGGTGTTGCCTTCGAAGACGACGCGGTTGATCGAATTGTTCTCGGTGACCGTGACGACCACGCGGCCGCCCTCGCGCGAGACGCGGACGTCGGAGAAGAGGCCCGTCGCGTAGAGCGCCTTGACGCCGCTGTTGATTGCTTCCTGATCGTCGCCGGTGAAATAGCTCTGGACGGTTTCGGCGTCGATTCGATGGTTCCCGCGGACCACGACGGTCGCCGCCGCGGCGGGCAGAACGCCGCCGGCCAGGATGACGGCGACGACGGCGAGGCGAAGCCGGTTCGAGAGAGGACGCAAAAACTGCATAAAAGCCGGTCTCCACTGGCGCTCGCCGGCCTTCGGCCGCAAGCCGCTGGTCTTCGCGCGCCGCGGCCCCGACCGGCGGAGCGGCAGACTTCGCAAACCCTAGGTCTCAGCTTCTACAAGTTTTAGGGAGCCCTGCAATCGCTGTTTCGCCACGTCGGGCCCTTTTGGCCCGGGCGTGGCGGTGAAGTCACGCTTTGAGGTGATCAAATGGTTAAGCGTTAAAGTTAATGCGCCGACTGAGCCCCGCGACGACTTGCGCGGCGAGGCTCAGCCCCACCGCATGATCTGTCGAGTGAGCCTCAAAATGTCGTTATATGTCGCGAATATCATCAGGCCGGCGACGAGCGTCAGGCCGATCTTGAAGCCAAACTCCTGGGCGCGCTCGCCGAGCGCCCTCCCCCGCGCCGCCTCGACCGCGTAATAGACGAGATGGCCGCCGTCGAGCAGCGGCACCGGCATGAGATTCAGGAGCCCGACCGAGATCGACAGCACGGCGGCGAGATTGAGCAGCGCCGCGAAGCCGATCTTGGCCATCTCGCCCGACACTTCGGCGATGCGGATCGGCCCCGACAGCTGGTCGGCCGATTCGCGGCCCATGACGAGCCCGCCGAGGTAG
>NZ_JBGAHM010000016.1:0-64115 GCF_044226135.1 Methylocella sp.
CGGGAATGGACCAGCTCTCGTAAAGCGCGACGAGGAACAGGAAGGCGAACAGCACGGCGAAGGCGAGGATGATCCCCGTCTTGCCTTCCGCCCGCTTCTCCTGGAACGAGGTGTCGGTCCAGGCCCCCGAAAAGCCCTGCGGCAGCGTCTTCGCCGCGACTTCGTCCATCGCCGCCAGCGCCTGGCCCGACGAGACTCCCGGCGCCGGCGCGCCCTGCACCGTCACGGCGCGCTTGTTGTTATAGCGGATCAGCGCCGGCGGGCCGGTCTCGACCCGCGCCTCGACGATCGAGCGCAGCGGGATCATCTCGCCTTTATTGTTGCGCACATGGATCTGGTAGATGTCATCGACGCGGCTGCGGTCCTGCGCTTCGGCCTGCGCCTGCACCTGCCAGGTGCGGCCGTAGAGGTTCATGTCGTTGACGTAGAGGCCGCCGAGCGAGGTCTGGAGCGCCTGGAACACGTCGTTGAGCGGCACGCCCAGCACCTGCGCCCTGTCGCGGTCGATGTCGAGCACGATCGACGGATTGGTCGCCGTGTAGGTCGAGAAGACGCGCGACAGCCGCGGGTCCTGGTTGGCGGCGACGATCAGGCCGCGCAGCACCTGCGCCAGCGCCTTCGGGTCGCCGGCGCGCAGATCCTGCAGCACGAAGGCGAAGCCGCCGCCCGTGCCGAGGCCGACGATCGGCGGCGGCGCCAGCGGCGTCACCGCGCCGCCGGAAATCTGCCGCATCTTCTTGCCGAGCCGCGCGATGATCGCGCTGGCGCCGTTCTCGGCGCCCTTGCGCTCCTCGAACGGCTTCAGCGTCACGACGATGAAGGCGGCGTTGGGCTGCGAGTAGTTGTCGATGAAGTTGAGGCCGACGACCGAGGTGTAGTCCTCGACCGTATGCTCCTCCTTGAGCAGCGCCTCCGCCTTGCGGATCACCTCGGTCGTGCGCCCGACCGAGGCGCCGCCCGGCAATTGCACGACGACGAAGAACGCGCCCTGGTCGTCCTCCGGCAGGAAGCCGGTCGGCGTCAGTCTGGAGAGCGCATAGACGCCGCCCGAGGCGACGACGACGCAGGCGAGCCCGATGACCGAGAACCGCACGAGGCGCGCCACGGCCGCGCCATAGGCGTCGCGCACGCGGTCGATGGCGCGCATGACATAGCCGATCGGCCCCTTCTTCGGCCCATGCGAGGGTTTGAGCAGGATGGCGCACAGCGCGGGCGACAGGGTCAGGGCGTTGATCGCCGACAGCAGCATGGCGACCGCCACCGTCACCGCGAACTGGCGGAACAGTTCGCCCGAAATGCCCGGAATGAAGGCGACGGGCACGAAAACGGAGAGCAGCACCAGCGTGATGGCGATGATCGGCGCGGTGATCTCGGCCATCGCCTTCTTGGTGGCGTCGGCCGGGGTCAGCTCCGGATGTTCCTCCATCACGCGCTCGACGTTCTCGACCACCACGATCGCGTCGTCGACGACAATGCCGATGGCGAGCACGATGGCGAGCAGCGACACCGTGTTGGCGGAATAGCCGATGGCGTTCAGGACGATGAACACGCCGATGAGGCTCACAGGCACGGCGAGCGTCGGGATCAGCGTGGCGCGGAAGCTGCCGAGGAACAGATAGACGACGAGCACCACCAGGACGAAGGCCTCGAGCAGCGTCTTCTGCACCTCGTGCATGGTCTCGGTGACGAAGGTGGTCGGATCGTAGGTGACCTTCCAGGCGAGATCGTCGGGGAAGGCCTTCGCCAGCTCGGCCATGCGCGCGCGGATCGCGCCGATGGTCTGGATGGCGTTCGCGCCGGGCGACTGGTAGAGCGCCAGCACCGAGGCGGGGCCGCCGTTGAACAGGGTCTCGCGGTCGAGATTGGCCGCGCCGAGTTCGAGCCGCGCGACGTCGCCGAGCCGCAGCGTCGAGCCGTCCGGGTTGGTGCGCAGGATGATCTTCTCGAACTCCTCGACGCTCGACAGCCGCCCCTTGGTGCGCAGGTTGAGCTGAAGCTGCTGGTCGTCCGAGATCGGCCGCGCGCCGATGCGTCCGACCGCCGCCTGCACGTTCTGCGCGCGGATCGCGGCGACGACGTCCTGCGTGGTGAGGCCGAGGCCGGTCAGCCGGTCGGTCTTGAGCCAGGCGCGCATGGCGTAGTCCTGCGGGCCCCACAGCGAGGCGTCGCCGACGCCCGGAATGCTCTTCAGTTCGTCGAGGATGTTGATCGTGACGTAATTGGAGATGTAGAGCGGGTCATAGGTCCCGCGCGGCGAATAGACCGAGAGCACGCCGAGCAGCGCCGACGACTTCTTCTTGACCGTCACGCCCTGGCGCTTCACGTCCTCGGGCAGCTTCGAGAGCGCCGTCTGGACGCGGTTGTTCATGTTGACGGTGTTGATGTCCGGGTTGGTTCCAAGCTCGAACGAGCCGGTCAGCGTGTAGGAGCCGTCGTCGCCGGAGACGCTCTTCATGTACATGAGCTTGTCGACGCCGACGACCTGCGCCTCGATCGGCTGGGCGACGGTCGAATCGACGATCTCGGCGGAGGCGCCGGGATAGGTCGTCGTCACCGACACCTGCGGCGGGATGATGTCTGGATATTGCGCCACGGGAATGGCCAGCATCGAGAGCAGGCCGGCGATCACCGTGACGATCGAGATGACGATGGCGAGCCGCGGCCTGTCGACGAAGACGGAGGAGATCATCGGGTCAGCTCTTGAGGCCGGGCGCCGGGACGGCGCGCACGGCGGCGCCGGGCCGGAGGCTCTCGAAGCCGTCGACGACGACCGGCTCTCCGGGTTTGAGGCCTTCGGTCACCACGATGTCGGAGCCCTGGGCCGCGCCGGTCTTCACCCGGCGCACGACCGCCTTGCCGTCCTCGACCGCGAAGACATAGACGCCGCCCTGATCGGCGATGAGGGCCGCCTGCGGAATGACGACGCGCTCCTCCGGCGTCTTGCCCGTCAGCTCCACGCGCACGAGCTGGCCGTCGATCAGCCTGCCGGCGGGGTTCGGCACGTCGGCGCGCATGATCACCGTGTCGGCGCCGCGGTTGACCGACACGTCGATGAAATTGATCCGGCCGGTTTCATCATAGACGGAGCCGTCGGAGAATTTGACGCGCACCTCGACGTCGTCGAGGTTCGTCTTGCCCTTTTTCTTCTGCTCCTCCAGGAAGTCGCGCTGGCTCACCGGAAAGACGACATACATCGGATTCTGGCTGACGACGGTCACGAGCGGGCCGCTGTCGGGCCCCACGATATGCCCGCGGGTGACGGCGGTGCGGCCGATGCGGCCGGCGATCGGCGAGACGATGTCCGTGTAGCCGAGATTGATCCGCGCGGTGTTCAGCGCCGCCTCGGCGGAGAGCACGGCGCCGGCCGACGTGTCGACGTCGGCCACCGCCTTGTCGCGGGCGACGACGGTGCCGGAGTTCTTGGCGAGCAGCTCATCGGCGCGGCCGCGGTCGATCCTGGCGAGCGCCAGCGCCGCCTTCGCCCTTTCGAGGTCGCCTTCGGCCTGCTGCACGTCGGCCTCGAACAGGGGCTTTTCGATGGCGTAGAGCGGCTGGCCTTCCCTGACCGTCTCGCCTTCCTTGAACAGCACGCGCTCGAGCATCCCCTTCACGCGGGCGCGGATCTCCACATGCTCGGGCGATTCGACGCGGCCGATGAACTCCTTCGCGTTCGAGACGGGCTTCAGGGCTGCGGAAACCACGCTCACCGGAGCGCCTTCCTGCGCCCGCACATGTGCCGGTTCGACGAGCGCCGGCGCCAGAAGGGCGACGACGCAGGCGAGTTTGGCGCGCGACATGGCTTTAGTGCCTCCCGACATTTGGCCCGAGGCGTCCGGCGGTGCGCCCGTGCGGCCTGAAAAGAGGTCTTGAAGAGACGGAAGCAGGGACGGGGCGATCGTCCTGCCGCGGCGCCTGTGGGGCAGGGGCGCGGCCCATTCGGGCTTTCTGGCTGTTCGAGGCCTTGGCGGCGACACTAGCGGCGATTCGCCGGTTTGTGGAGCCCTTCCGCACGGGTCTCGTCGCGGGACGCGGCCGCCTCGCCGCGCCCGGCCGCTGCGGGAGGAAGGACGCTCATGTCAGCTCGCCCATCGCAACGAGCGCTCGACCGCCTTGCGCCAGTCGCCGAACAGCCGCCCGCGGCGCTCCTCGTCCATCTGCGGGCGCCAGCGCCGGTCGACGCCCCAGTTCTCGACGATGTCGCGCGGGGACTGGAAATAGCCCACGGCGAGGCCCGCCGCATAGGCGGCCCCGAGCGCGGTGGTCTCGATCACGCGGGGGCGCGCCACCGGCACGTCGAGGATGTCGGCCTGAAACTGCATGAGCAGTTCGTTCACGACCATGCCGCCGTCGACGCGCAGCTCGCGGATGGCCACGCCCGAATCCTGCGCCATGGCGTCGAGCGCTTCGCGGGTTTGATAGGCCGTCGCTTCGAGCGCCGCGCGGGCGATGTGGCCCTTGTTGGCGAAACGCGTGAGGCCGCAGATGACGCCGCGGGCGTCCTCTCTCCAGCGCGGGGCGTAGAGGCCCGAGAAGGCCGGCACGAAATAGACGTCGCCATTGTCGCTGACCGAACGGGCGAGGGTCTCGACCTCGGCCGAGACCCCGATCACCCCGAGATTGTCGCGCAGCCACTGCACCAGCGCGCCGGCGATGGCGATCGAGCCTTCGAGCGCGTAGACGGCGGGACGCGCGCCGAGCCTGTAGGCGACGGTGGAGATCAGGCCGCAGCTCGACTGGAACGGCGTCTCGCCGACGTTCATCAGCATGAAGGCGCCGGTGCCATAGGTGTTTTTCGCCTCGCCCGGGTTCAGGCAGGCCTGCCCGAACAGGGCCGCTTGCTGGTCGCCGAGAACGCCCGCGACGGGCGCCCCGGCGAGCGGCGCGCGGGCCGCGCCGTAGATTTCCGACGACGAGACGATGCGCGGCAGGCAGGCGCGCGGCGCGTCGAACAGCGCGAGGAGCTCGTCGTCCCAGGACAGCGTGGCGAGATCCATGAGCTGGGTGCGCGAGGCGTTGGTGACGTCGGTGACGTGGACGCCTCCGTCGACGCCGCCGGTGAGGTTCCACAAAAGCCAGGAGTCGATGGTGCCAAACAGCGCGTCGCCCGACGCGGCCTTCTCGCGGGCGCCGGGCACGTTGGCGAGGAGCCAGTTGAGCTTGACCCCGGAGAAATAGCTGGCGAGCGGAAGGCCGGTCCTGGCCCTGAGGCGGTCCCTGCCGTGTTCGGCGGCGAGGCGCCTGACGGTCTCGTCGGTGCGGGCGTCCTGCCAGACCAGGGCGTTGGCGAGGGGCCTGCCGGTCCGACGATCCCACAGAAGGCAGGTCTCGCGCTGGTTGGCGATCCCCACGCCGGCCAGATCGAGGGCCGAGAGGCCGCTTTTCTCCAGCGCGCCCGCGATGACCGCGCGGGCGTTCGCCCAGATCTCCTCCGCGTCATGCTCGACCCAGCCGGGCTGCGGACAGATCTGCGCATGCTCCTTTTGCGCAAGGCCGACGATCCGGCCGGCGCGGTCGAAAATGATGAACCGCGTGCTGGTCGTGCCTTGATCGAGGGCGCCGACATATTTCGACATCTGTCTCCTCCCGCGCGGCTGAAGCGAAGGCGAGTTCCGGCGCCTGCCCTCAGATCGTCTTCAGGAACGCGTCGATGCGCGCTTTCGCGCAGGCCGGCGCCCGAAGGCCGAGCTTGCTGCGCCGCCATAGCACGTCCTCGCCCGAGCGGGCCCATTCGACGCGCGCGAGATAGGTTGTCTCCGCCTCCGTGAGGCCGGCGCCGAAATCGCGGCCAAGCCCCGCTTCCGATGTGATTCCGGCAAGAAGGCGCTCGGCGCGCGTGCCGTAGGACCGGGCGAATCGCGACGCGCGGGCTTCCCCCAGAAAAGGCTTTTCCGCAAACAGCCGGCGCGCATAGGCGGCGACGTCGCCGCAAGGGAGATCGCCGCCGGGCAGCGCCGCCTGCGCGGTCCAGGCGGGCTTCAGCCCCGGCAGAAACGGGGAGAGCTTCTGCAGCGCATGCTCGGCGAGCCGGCGATAGGTCGTGAGCTTGCCGCCGAACGCCGACAGGAGCGGCGCGCCTCCCGGCGGCGCGTCGAGGTCGAGAACATAGTCGCGGGTGACGGCCGAGGCGTCGACGGCGCCGTCGTCGAACAGGGCCCGCACGCCGGAGAAGCTCCACGCCACATGTTCCGCCGAAATCCCTTTCCTGAACCACCGGTTGATCGTGGCGACGAGATATTCGACCTCGTCCGCCGAGACGCGCGCGCAAGCGCACGGCGCGTCATGGGGGACCTCCGTCGTTCCGACGAGCGTGAAGTCGTCCTGGTAGGGGATCGCGAACACGACGCGCCGGTCCGGGTTCTGCAGGACGTAGGCGTGCGCGCCCTCATAGAGGCGCGGCGTGACGATGTGGCCGCCCCTGACAAGCCGCACGCGCTTGAAGCCGCCAAGGCCGAGCCGGCGGTCGAGCACGTCGCTCACCCATGGCCCGGCGGCGTTGACGAGAATGCGGGCGCGCGCCGCCTGCGTTTCGCCGGAGGGGCCGCGCAGCGTCGCCGCCCACACGCCGCCCTCGCGGCGGGCGCTTTCGAGACGCACGCCGACGCGGATGTCCGCGCCGCGCTCGCGGGCGTCGAGGGCGTTGAGGACGACGAGGCGGGCGTCGTCCGCCGAACAGTCGGAATATTCAAACCCCACGCGCGTGAGCGGGTTCAGCGGCGCGCCGCGCGGGTCGCGGGAAAGATCGATCCGCGTCGAGGCGGGCAGGCGCTTGCGCGACGCCAGATGGTCGTAGAGGAACAGTCCCGTCCGCACCAGCCACGCGGGCCGGACCCTGACGTCGTGCGGAAGCACGAAGCGCAGCGGCGCGATGACGTGCGGCGCGATGGCGAGCAGCCGCTCGCGTTCGAGAAGCGCCTCGCGCACCAGACGGAACTCGCAATGTTCGAGGTAGCGCAGCCCGCCATGAATGAGCTTGGTGGACGAGGACGAGGTGTGGGCGGCGAGATCGTCCTGCTCGACCAGAAGCACGGCGAGCCCGCGCCCGGCGGCGTCGCGCGCCAGGCCTGCGCCATTGACGCCTCCGCCGACCACGAGGAGGTCAGGCATGTCCTGCGTCGCGTCTCGCGCCATGTCGTGTCGCGTTCGTCCGTGTTTTCCCAGGCGCGGGAGCGACTCCGCGCAAGCGTGGTCTTTCGCAAACTCGAACCGGAACATTCAAACCACGAAGGAGGGCGCGCCAGACATTGGCCGTGAAGCCGGCGCGGGGCTCTTGAAACGCGGCCCGCGGCAAGGCCGGTCCTGCGGCGGAGGTCTCCCTGACGGATGTGGGTCGGGCCATGAAGCGGAGAGGGGCGTCGATCGAGCGGGTCGCCGCCGCGCCCGAGCCGGCGGAGCCCGGCCCGCCAGCGGCGGGGCGACCGCCAGGTCGACGGCTTGGAGCGGGCATCCTACCGCTCAACGCGACGACGCGCCAGCCTTGAGCGGCTCCGCCGGCGCTTGCTCGCTGGACCCGCACTCTGCAATGAATTATCATCCGGCCAGATTATTTTTCAGGGGCGGATCGGCGCTGAACCCAGCTCCAGACTTGCGCCCGCGCCGTTTTCATTCTGAACACATCCGATATTATTTTCAGGGTGGCTCAAATGCTTCGGAAGCCCGAATATAGTTCATATTTACAAGCTGAAAATGAATATAAGCCGGATTTCACGCTGCCCCAGATCGTCACCCAGCTGACGACGTCATGGGGATATGGAGACACAAGGACCAGAAGCTGGGCCAGCCCTGTCGTCACCTTCGCGCTTCTTGACACGACGCCGACCAACAGCTCGTTCGTCGGCTCCGAATCTTCCGGCGTCCTCGCGCTCACGCCGCATGAACGCTCCATGGCCGGGCTCTCGTTCAAGCTTTGGGACGACCTCATTCCGACGACGCTCACGCAGACCAACGATCCGTCAGCCGGCGTCACCTTCAATTACTCGACGACCACCGACGGCGACGGCACTTACGCCCGGCCTTTTCTCACGAGCGACGGCGCGACGCACAATAACATCGCGGCGCAGCAGATCTGGATCGCCGCCGACTGGAGCACCAACCAGAGCGACGCGCTCGTCCTTGGCGGCTATGGCGTCGCGACCTACATCCATGAAATCGGCCATGCGCTCGGCCTGTCCCATCCGGGAGCTTACAACGCGGGCTCGGGCGGCGTCATCACCTATGACGAAGACGCGGTCTACGCCCAGGACAATCGCCGCTATTCGATCATGTCCTATTTCGGCGGCTACGACGCCTTTCTCGGCGGCTGGGCGCAGGACGGAACCTACGCCAACTGGCTTTATCCCGAGACGCCCATGGTCGACGACATCGCGGCGATCCAGGCGCTTTACGGCGTCGACACGGCGACGCGGACGGGGGACACGGTTTACGGCTTCCACAGCAATCTGGAGAACGCCGATCCGGAAAAAGCCATCTATGACTTCTCCCTCAACACGGCGCCGATCTTCACCATCTGGGACGCCGGCGGAATCGACACGCTCGACTGTTCGGGCTACGCCGGAAACCAGCAGATCAGCCTTGTGGCCGGAAGCTATTCGTCGATAGACGGCATGACGGACAATGTGGCCATCGCCTACGGCTGCACGATCGAAAAGGCGATCGGGGGAAGCGGCGACGACGTCATCGTCACCGGCGCCGCGGCGGACACGCTGACCGGAGGCGCCGGCCGTGACGCGTTCAAGGGAACGATGGCCGACTGTTTCAACGACACGATCACGGACATGCAGATCGGCGAGACGATCCAGATCACCGACATGCCATACTACACCTATGGATACACGTTCGCCTTTTATGACAAGTCGACAAATTTGCTGAATGTGACGTCTCTCGGCTCAAGCTTTCTGTATTCGACGCAGATCTTTTTGCCGGGATTGACGAGCGGCGATTTCGTCACGAGCGCCGACGGCGCGTCCGGCACGCTCCTGACCCTGCAATATGTCGCTGCGCCGGCGGCCCCGACGCAGCTTGCGCTCGCCGGGGCGTCCGACACTCTGGCGCCGGGCGACAGCGTCACCCGCGACATAACCCCGACGATCGTCGGAGTCGGCGGCGCTTCAGGCGACTTCCTCAACCTTTATGAAGGCGCGACGTTCGTCGGCTCGGGGCTGGTCGGCGCCGACGGGCGCTGGGCCGCCGACGCGGGCCTGCTTTCGGACGGCGCGCATGTTCTGACGGCGAAGGTGACCAGCGCCGTCACGGGCAAGACGAGCGCCGCCTCCGCGCCGTTCAAGCTGCTGATCGACGAGACGAGCGGGCTTTACGACAGCGCCTACTACAGTTTCAAATATGCGGACGTCGCCAAGGCGGGCGTCGACGCGAAGGCGCATTACGACGCCTATGGCTGGAAGGAGGGGCGCAACCCCGACCAGCTTTTCAGCACCTCGGGCTATCTCGCGTCAAACCCGGACGTCGCCAAGGCCAAGGTCAATCCGCTCGCCCACTACGACGCCGCCGGCTGGAAGGAAGGGCGCGACCCCTCCGCCCATTTCGACACCGGGCTCTATCTTCTGCACAACAAGGACGTCGCCAAGGCCGGCGTCGACCCGCTCGAACATTATCTTCGCTACGGGCAGGCCGAAGGCCGCAAGGCCTATGACGCGATCGGCTTCTCGTCGCAGTTCAAAAATGGCAGCTTCGACGCGGAATATTATCTGCTCGACAATCCGGACGTCGCCAAGGCGGCGATCGGCGCGAAAGACCCCGCCGCCTTCGCCCATCAGCATTACGAAACCTATGGCTGGAAGGAAGGGCGCAACCCCAACGCCTTTTTCGACACGGATTTCTATCTGTCGCAATACGCCGACGTCGCGACGTCCGGCGTCGATCCGCTCACCCACTACGACACGTCCGGCTGGAAGCAGAATTTCGATCCCTCCGCCGCCTTCGACACCAGCGCCTATGAGCAGCACAATCCGGACGTGGCCAAAGCGCAGGTGAATCCGTTGCAGCATTATCTTCAATATGGCGCTTACGAAGGCCGTCTGCTGTAAGGCGCGGCCGCCGGCCGATCGGACTTTTCGATGACGCAATTGGCCGGTTTCGCAAGCGGCTCCCAGAACGCCGACACGGGCATGCTCGCCCTTTGCGCCGTCGCCGGCTTCTACCGGATCGGCGCCGATCCCGGCCGGCTGCGGCGCGAACTGGGCCTTTCCGGCCGCCTCGCCGCGGCGGAGGATCTCATCCGGGCCGCGCGGCGGCTCGGCCTCCGGGCGCGCCTCGTCACGAATTTCGACGCGAAGCGGCTCGGCCGCATCCCCTTGCCCGCCGTCGTCAGGCTCGCCGACGGCCGCTTCCAGATCTTCGCCGGGCGGCATGAGGACGGCGATTGCCGCGTCGTCGATCCCGTTTCGAAAATCTATCGCCGCCTCCCTGTCGCCGAGCTCCTGGAAGAGACGGCGCCTGAGCTGCTGCTTCTGACGCGCCGGCTCGGCGGCGCCGGCGCCGAGCCCGTGTTCGGCTTCAAATGGTTTCTGCCGTCGCTCTGGCGCTACCGCAGCGCGCTGTCGCACGTCCTCGTCGCCTCGCTCTTCATCCAGCTGTTCGCGCTCGCGACGCCGCTGATGTTCCAGGTGGTCATCGACAAGGCGCTGACCCACAAGGCGCTCTCGACGCTCTATGTGCTGGTCGGCGGCCTGCTCGTCATCGGCGCCTTCGACGTCGTGTTGCAATATCTGCGCAGCTACGTCCTGTCGCACACGACGAACAGGATCGACGTCGAGCTGGGACAGCGGCTGTTCCACCGCCTGCTGCGTCTGCCGATCGCCTATTTCGAGACGCGCGCGGCGGGACAGACCGTCGCGCGCGTGCGCGAACTCGAAACGATCCGCAACTTCCTGACGGGCCAGGCCCTGTTCGCGGCCATGGATTTCGTCTTCGCCTTCGTGTTCGTCGCCGTTCTCTTCGCCTATTCGACCAGGCTCGCCCTCATCGTCGTCGCGAGCGTCCCGCTTTACGTCGCGATCGCCTTTCTCGTCCGGCCGTCGCTGCGCCAAAAGATCGACGAGAAATTCGCGACGGGCGCGGCGAGCCAGCAATTTCTCGTCGAGGCGATCGTGGGGGTGGCGGCGGTCAAGGGAATGGCCGCGGAGCCTTTCATGCAGACCGAATGGGAGGAGCGGCTCGCAGCCTATGTGCGCGCGAGCTTCGACGCCTCGATGCTGAGCGCCGGCGGCCAGAACGCCGTCCAATACGTCAGCAAGGCGACGACGGCGCTCATCCTGCTCTTTGGCGCGCAGGAGGCGATGGCCGGTGAGCTGACCATCGGCGCGCTGATCGCCTTCAACATGATCGCCGGGCAGACGGTCGCCCCGATCCTGCGGCTGTCGCAGCTCTGGCAGGATTTCCAGCAGGTCCAGGTCTCCGTCTCGCGCCTCGGCGACGTCCTCAACTGCCCGCCCGAGCCCGCGCCTTCCGCCGCGATTCCCCTGCCTCGTCCGCAGGGCGCGATCGAGTTCCGCAACGTGAGCTTCCGTTACCGCCCGGGCGCCGCCCTCGCGCTGAAGGAGGTCAGCCTGTCGATCAGGCAAGGCGAGGCGATCGGCGTCGTCGGCCCTTCGGGGTCCGGCAAATCGACGCTCGCCAAGCTCATCCAGCGTCTCTATCAGCCGGAAGAAGGCGCGATCTCGCTCGACGGCGTCGATCTCGCCAACGTCGACCCGGCCTGGCTGCGCTCCAACATCGGCGTCGTCATGCAGGACTCGATCCTGTTCAACCGCTCCGTGCACGACAACATCGCCTTCGGAACGCGCGCCCTGCCGCGCGCCGAGATCATGCGTCTCGCGCGTCTCGCCGGCGCCGACGACTTCATTTCGAGACTGCCGCAAGGCTACGACACGATCGTCGAGGAACGCGGCGCCAATCTTTCCGGCGGCCAGCGCCAGAGGATCGCGATCGCCCGGGCGCTCGCCGGCAATCCGCCCATCCTCATCCTCGACGAGGCGACGAGTTCGCTCGACTATGAGAGCGAGCATGCGATCCAGGCCAACATGGCGATGATCCTGAAGCGCCGCACGGCCGTCGTCATCGCGCACCGGCTCGCGACGGTGCGCCGGTGCGACCGCATCGTGGTCCTGGCGGAAGGGCGCATCGTCGAGACCGGCCGGCACGACGAGCTTCTCGCGCGCGGCGGGCTCTACAGACGCCTCGCGACGCTCCAGGACGCTTCGGAGGCGCGATGAACGAGACGCCCCGCGTCAGGACGGCGCGCAAGGCCTTCGCCCGCAAGGCCGACGATCGCGAATTCCTGCCGGCCGCGCTCGAAATTCTCGAAACGCCGCCGTCTCCGGCGCGCGCCGCCATGCTGCTCGTCATCTGCGCGCTGTTCGCCGTCGTCGCGGCGTTCGCCTGGTGGGGCGGCGTCGACATCGTCGCCGTCGCGCCGGGGCGGCTTCGCCCGGCCGGACAGGTGAAGGTCATCCAGCCGCTCGAACCCGGCAAGCTCGCTGCGGCCTTCGTCGAAAACGGCGCCCATGTCGCGGCCGGCGCGCCGCTGGCCATGCTCGAACGCGAGGAGACGGACGCCGACGAAAACGCCGTGACAAACGATCTCGTCGCGCTCAAGGCCGAAGCGGAGCGGCGGCGAAGCGCGATCGCGGCGGCCCGCTTGGGCGAAGGCGCAGCCGACGTCGCCTTTACGGACGACGTTCCGCAGTCCGTCCGCCTGCGCGAAAGCCTCGTCTTCGCCGCCGACCTCTCGCGCCTGCGCTCCGAGACGGCGAGCCTGTCGGCCCAGGCGCTGCAGAAAGGCGCAGAACGCGCACGGCTCGACGCGACCATCGCGTCGGAGAAGATTTTGATCGAGACGTTGCGCGAGCGGGTCGCCATGCGTCGCGAACTCATCGAACGGCGCGCCGGCTCGAAGGCGAGCCTTCTCGACGCCATGGAGGCCGTCCAGCTTCAGGAGACGGCGCTCGCCCAGCAGGTCGGGCAGCGCGCCGAAACCGAGGCGAGCCTCGCGGTGATCGCGCGCGACGTCGACAGGACGCTTCGCGTGTTCATCGCCGAAAATGCGCAGAAGCTCGCCGAGGCCGAGCGGCAGATCGTGGAGCTGCGCGAGAAGCTCGCCAAGACGCGCGCGCGAAGCGCCCACATGACGCTGCGCAGCCCGATCGCCGGCGTGGTCCACGGCTCGACCCTGACGACCGTGGGACAGGTCGTGGGCTCGGGCGAGGAGATGATGAAGATCGTTCCCGAAGACGCCGAGCTCGAGATCGTCGCCTATCTGCCGAACCGGGACGCCGGCTTCGTGAAGGAGGGGCAGAAGGCCTCGGTCAAGGTGGACGCCTTTCCGTTCACCCGTTACGGCGCGCTCGACGCCCGCGTCGTCCGGATCGCGCGGGACGCGTCGGCCGATCCTGCGGGACGCCGGCCCGCGCAGTCGGCGAGGCTCAAAGGCGCGTCCGGCGGGCCGGCGGAAAACGGCGAGGATCCTCAGGGCGCCGTCTTCGAGATCGTGCTGAAGCCCGACCGCGCCAGCTTCGCCGTCGACGGCGCCGACGCTGCGCTCACGTCGGGCATGAGCGTTTCGGCGGAAATTCGCACCGGCCGGCGCCGGATCGTCGATTATCTTTTCGCGCCGCTCATGGAGACGGCCTCGCAGGCGATGAAGGAACGATGAGACGCGCGCCCGCCTGTTTCTGACAACGACGCCGGCGCCGCCGGTCTGGACGGCGCTCCGCGGAATCTGGGCGGCCGCCCCCGGTCACGCCGAACGCGGGGCCCGGCGTTTCGCCGTGGCGTCGGGAGGGACGCGTCCCGGCCGCAGCCGCGGCGAAGCAGCCGCCAGACGATCATGCCGCCGCCATCCGCCCGGGCTCCGAAACAGGGCGTCGGACGCCCGCCCGTCAGGGCTCGAACAGGGCCGCCCCGGCGCGCAGAAGCCCGGACGGGCGATCGACGTGCGCGCCTGCGGAGCGCCGGCCGGCGGGTCTGCGCGGCGCAACCGGACGCTCCTCGCCCGGAGCCAGAGCGCGCGAGGCTCCGCGAGATCGCCGGCGTTCACGCAGATCCCGACCCGAAAGGCGCGTCATGACCTGATCGCCGCTCAAGCTTTTCGGCTGCGCCGCGCGCAGGCGAGCCTGCGGCCGCGCAACGTCGCCGGCGCGGCGGCCGCTTCATCCCCGCGTGCGCGGGGAACGCAGCCCCCGAACAGGACGGGCGACGCGCGGGCGCAGACCGAAGCGGCGCAAACAGGACTGAGTCCGCCTCTTCATCGTGTGGCTCGAAACAAGGCAACTACGGCATTCGGCGGTTTTTCGCGATCCCTTAACGTCGGGCCACGGATCGACGTCATGTCATCGCCTTGTTTGCGGAGCCCGCAATGTCCCGTCTGAGAGATTACGTCATCGAGGCCCATGGGGGGCTGCCGCTCTGGCGACAGTTCGAGCAGGTTTCCGCAGACCTCGACCAGGGCGGCGTGCTGTGGAGCGTGAAGGGGTTTCCGCACACGCTGGAGCGCACCTCCGTCGCCGTTGGCCTGAAGACGCAATGGGCCTCCCACGCGCCGTTCGGATCCGGGGGGCGCCGCTCGCGCTTCGAGCCCGGACGCACGGCGCTCGAAAGCGCGGACGGCGCGATCCTCGAAGATCTCTCCGACCCGAGGGCGAGCTTCGCCGGCCATACGCTCCAGACGCCATGGACGGAGTTGCAGCTCGCCTATTTCGCCGGCTGCGCCATGTGGACCTATCTCAACATGCCGTTCCTGCTCGCCTGGCCGGGCATGGAGTCGGAAGAGCTGGAGCCGTGGCCGACCGACGACGGCGACTGGCGTCGCCTGGCGGTGCGCTTTCCCGCTGACATCGCGACGCACAGCGCCCTGCAGACGCTCTACTTCGACGGCGACGGACTGTTGAAGCGCCACGACTACAATGTCGAGATCGCCGGCAATACGCCCGGCGCCCATTTCGTCAGCGACTATGTGGAGGTTTCGGGCGTCAGCTTTCCGACCCGGCGCCGGATCTTCGCCCGGCGGCCGGACGGCGGCTTCAGTCCCGAGCCGCTGGTGGTGTCGATCGACCTTTCCAACATCCGGCTTTCCTGACGGCTCCCGCCGCCGTGACGGCGTCCGCTACAGCGTGGCGAGAGGACCCGCGTCGCTTCGCACCGCGCGGGGAGCCTCGCCGCGGACCCGTATGAAGGCGAGCCTCATCCGCTCCCTGTTCTCGAAGCCGACCTCGCGCGCGATCTCCTCGATCGGCAGGCGGGACTGCTCCAGCAACAGTTTCGCCGCCTCCACGCGCAGGGTCTCGACGGCCTTGGCGGGCGTCGTGCCCGTCTCGGCCCGAAACAGCCGGGTGAACTGGCGGGGGCTGAGGCTCGCCGCGTTCGCGAGATCTTCAATGCTCAGCTTGATCTTGAGATTTGCGCGGGCGTAGTTCATGGCCCGCTGCACCCGGTCCTCCCGCGCGTTCAGCTCCAGAAGCGCGGAGTGCTGGGACTGTCCGCCGGAGCGGCGATGATACATGACCATGCTTTTCGCGACCGTTTGCGCGAGGTCGGCGCCATGATCGCGCTCGATCATGGCGATGACGAGATCGACGCCCGCCGTCATGCCGGCCGAGGTCCAGACCGCGCCGTCCTCGATGAAGATCTTGTCCATGTCGACCTGGCAGCTCGGGAAACGTTCCTGCAGGGCCTTCGCGTAACGCCAGTGCGTGGTCGCGCGCCGGCCGCTCAACAGCCCCGCGTCTCCAAGGACGAAGGCGCCGAGGCAGATGGACGCGGCCCGTCGCGCCTGTGCGGCCGAGGACCGGAGCAACCGGACAAGACCCGGCGACGCGGTCGGGATCTCCATGCCGGAGCCGACGATCAGCGTGTCATAGACATTTTCGTCGAGCCGCTTCGTCAGGGCCTGCATGCCCGAAGACGAGGTGATCAGCCCTCCGTCCTCCGACAGCACGTGGAGTTCATAAAGGGTCTCGCCGGCCCGCTTGTTGGCCACCTCGAACGCCGAGATCGCCGCGAGCCCGATGAGCTGAAAGTCCGGGCACAGCACCAGGCCGATCTTCATGTTCCCTCCCGATCACGCCCGCGGCGCGTAAATGGTCGCGCGCCGGGCTCTTCGCCGCCCCCGTGGCGGAATGACGACATCCCTGTTTTTTCGGACGCGAGGCGCGCCGCATGGCGAAGGTCGATCAGCCTGTCGCCGGCGACCGGACACGCGATGTCCCGATTGCGGTCATCTATGTCCTGTCCGCAGGGGATATGAATATATACATGGATATATATTGAGCGAAGGGAAGGGCGTTCGTAGACTCGAGTCAAGCGCTCCGGTCCGGTCCTGCGGCCGGCGCAGGTTTCTTTCCGGCGCGGCGGTGACGGCCGCCATGACTTTCCTTCCGGCGCCGGCCCCCGGCGCTCAGCTTTCCGCCAGCGCGACCAAACAAGGAGTCTCTTCCATGAGCGCCGCTTTCGTGACGACCAGCGATGGGGTCGACATTTTCTACAAGGACTGGGGCCCGAAGGACGCGCAGCCCATCGTGTTCCACCACGGCTGGCCGCTGGCGTCGGACGACTGGGACGCCCAGATGCTGTTTTTTCTCCAGCACGGCTACCGCGTCGTCGCGCATGACCGGCGCGGCCACGGACGCTCCGTGCAGGTGAGCGATGGGCACGACATGGATCATTATGCGGCCGACGCCTCGGCGGTGGCCGAGCGCCTCGACCTGCGAAACGCCGTCCACATCGGCCACTCCACCGGGGGCGGCGAGGTCGCCCGCTATGTGGCGCAATATGGACAGCCGCAGGGACGCGTGGCCAAGGCCGTGCTGGTCTCCGCCGTGCCGCCGATCATGGTGAAAAGCGAGAACAACCCGGAGGGCACGCCGATCGAGGTGTTCGACGGCTTGCGCGCCGCGCTCGCCGCCAACCGCGCGCAGCTCTACCTCGATTTCGCCTCGGGGCCGTTCTACGGCTTCAACCGCGACGGAGCCAAGACGATCCCCGGCGTCATCCAGAACTGGTGGCGCCAGGGCATGATCGGCGGCGCCAAGGCGCATTACGACGGCGTCAAGGCTTTCTCCGAGACTGACCAGACCGACGACCTGAAGGCGATCTCCGTGCCGACGCTGGTGCTGCATGGCGACGACGACCAGGTGGTGCCCTATGAGGACGCCGGCGTGAAGTCGGTCAAGCTGCTGAAGCAGGGGACGCTGAAAATCTACAAGGGCTATCCGCACGGCATGCTGACCATCCATGCCGATGTGATCAACCCGGACCTGCTCGCCTTCGTGAAGGCGTGAAGCCGGGCCGCCGCCCCTGACCGTCATGGGCGGCGGCGTCGCCGGAAAGACCGGCCGCCGTCAGATGTTGCGTCCGTCGCGGCGCCGGGTCGCCGGCCGCGCTTGTGTCCTGTCGCCTTTGTCTTGTTGCGCTTGTCTTGCCGCGCGTGTCCTGCCGCGCGTGTCCTGCCACGCGACGCCGGGGGACGTTTTGGGCCTGAGGCCGCAAGCCTCGCCGCCAGGGGCGCGCCGACCCTTGCGGGCGCGTCGTGGCGGCTCTCGACGACCAGCCTTTGATCCTCATTCATCCTGTATGGAGCTTTCGCCATGAAGCCGGACTACTCCGCCCGATCCGCCGAGCTTTACGCGGACACGGCGAACCCCGTTCTGCCGAAGGTGGACATGGTTCTCGATCTCAAGCGTGTGGCGCTGGTCGTCATCGACCCGCAGGTCGACGTGATGAGCCCTCAGGGAAAGGCCTGGCCGGCGGTCGGCGAGAGCGTCACCGAGAACAATCTGGTGCCGAACCTGATCGAGCTGTTCGCCGCCGCCAAGAAGGCCGGCGTGGTCGTCGCCGTCTCCCCGCACTACTATTATTGCTGGGACCATCACTGGCGCTGGCAGGCGCCGCTGGAGAAATTCCAGCACGACGCCGGCGTCTTCGACCGCAGGGGGCCCTACGCGGTTGAGGGGTTTCGCGGCTCGGGGGCGGATTTCCTGGAGGCGTTCAAACCCTATATCGAGGACGGCGAGACCATCGTCTGCTCGCCGCACAAGCTTTATGGCCCTCAGGCCAACGACCTGAAGCTACAGCTCGGCAAGCGGGGGATCAGCCAGGTGATCCTCGCCGGCATGCTGGCCAATATGTGCGTGGAGTCGCACATGCGGGACCTGCTGGAGGCCGGTTTCGAAGTCGCCGTCGTGCGTGACGCGGTGGCGGCGCCGAAGCTCCCCGACGGCGACGGCTATCTCGCCGCGCTCATCAACTACCGCTACATGGCGAACGGCGTGTGGAGCGCCGACGAAACGGTGCGGCGGCTCGCCGGCGCGAGCTGATCTTCGCGGCCGTTGAAACAGGAGGCGCGACCCGTGCGCCTCCGGCCGCGCGGCGTGACGGCCGGCGCCAGGATCGGGTTCGCTTCCATCTGCGCGTTCAAGCCGTTGACGAGCGCCTGCGTCGCCAGTCTCCGACCGGCGGCGTAACTCCGACCGCCGCCTAAAACTGGAAGTAGAGGAAGCTCGTGCTGGCGTCGAGCAGGATGAAACATCCGGCGAAAAGGACAATGACGGCGGCCGCCGAGGCGAGGCTGACGCCCCATCTCAGGTTTTTGAAAAGGCCGGGATTATGCGCCGTCTCGGTCGGCGCCTCGCCGAGAATTTCCTGCGTGTTCGGCGCCAGCCAGGTGATGAGGAAACACGCCGCAAGGCCGGCCGCGGCGATCGACGGCGCAAGCAGAAAAGTCGAGGTCGAGGGGACCATATGGACCATCGGCCCGTCCGCCAGCCTCGCCCCGGCGTGCAGGTTGAGAAGCCCGCCAAGGACGGTGAAAGCGTCCGTCACGCTGGCGGCGCGGAAGAACACCTGGCCGACGAGAACCGCGGCCGCCGTGAGCGTCATGCCGACCGGCCAGGGCATGAAACGGCGCAGGGCGGGGCGGTCGGAGGCGAACAGACGCCAGGCGTGGTTGATGGTCAGATAGAGGCCGTGCAGAAGGCCGAAGACCATGAACTGAAGGCCCGCGCCGTGCCATATGCCGGCGAGGAACATGGTGAGAATGGTCGGGAAGGCGACGAGCTCCAAAAAGCCGCCGGGGGTCTTGACGGCGCGCTTCGACACCTTGCGTCCCTGCGCCATGCGCCGGCGATTGATGTAGAGCGCGAGCGGATTGTAGAGATAGGCGGTGAGGTAGCGCGTGAGCGTCATGTGCCACCGCGCCCAGAAGTCGATGATGTTGCGCGCCTTGTAGGGCGAGTTGAAATTGAACGGGAAGCGGATCGAGAACATTCGGGCGAGGCCGAGCGCCATGTCCGAATAGCCTGAAAAGTCGAAGTAAAGCTGGACCGCATAGGCGAGCACGCCGATCCAGGTGGCCGTGGCGCCGAGCGCGCCGGGCTGCGCGTAAAGCGAATCCGCGAGCGGGCCGAAACGGTCGGCGATCAGGACTTTCTTGCTGAGCCCCAGCACGAACCATGTGAGGCCGAGCGCCATGTCGTCCGCCTGGAGCCCCTTGCGCCGGCGCTCTTCGAATTGCGGCATCATCTCCGCGTGATGGATGATCGGACCGGCGATCAGATGCGGGAAGAAGGTGACGAACAGAACGTAGGAGACGAAGCTCTGCCGCCCGGCCGCGCCCTGGCTGAGATCGACGAGATAGGCGATCTGTGTGAAAGTGAAGAAGGAGATGCCGAGCGGCAGCGCGACCGCGACCCAGTCCGGCGTCTCGAGCCCGATGCTTTGCAGAAAGCCGATCGTCGGAAAGAAATATTTGTACCATACGAGCAGCAAAATATTGGCTGCGATCGCCGCGACGAGCCAGACGCGACGCCGGCCAGCCGCCTCGTCGACCGCCTCGATGCGTCGCGCGAACCAGAAGTTGACGACGATCGATCCGACGAGGACGAAGAGATAGGTCGCGTCCCAATAGGCGTAGAAAAACAGCGAGGCGGCCGCGAGCCAGACGAATTCGGCGCGCCGGCCGACCTTGCTCGTCAGATGGTAACCAAGGAGGACGATCGGCAGGAACAGATAGATGAAAACGGTCGAGGAAAACAACATCAGTCGTTGGCCTTGCTGTAGACGGCGCCGGCGCCGGACGCGGCCTTCCGCTGCAAGGCCGCGACAATCTGGTCGGCGACCTCGCCTGAGTAGCGCGTCCAGCCCGCCTGCGTCATGTGCAGACGGCCGCTCGTGTTGAATGCCGACACAGGATAGGTCTCGAGCCGATTGTCGGTCGGGGCCGGGTGCGAACGGTAGAAGTCAAGCGTTGGGTCGCACTCAGGCTCGGGGGTCTGGTTGACCAGCACGACCGCTCCGTCGTGATCGTAACGCGAACGCCACATTTCGACGTAAGCGGGGTCGGCGGCGTGCTCGCGCTTCTCGGATTGACAATTCGTCAGCGCAGGCGCGGCCAGCGGCAGGCGTCCGAGATGGTCGGCGCGAAGCTGGGTCAGCGGGCCGCGCAAAGGAGGCTTCAGCAGGCCTGTCAGCGATATCCGGGCGCCGAGCGTGGCGAAGCCCATTGCGTCTTTGGGATGGGTGAGAAGCAGCCAGAACGTTGAAAAATCCGGCTTTTCGCGCAGCCGGAAGAGAATGGCCTCATAGAGCGACACCGTGTCCCAGGCGTGATACGGCGCAAGATTTTCGGGCGCGAAGTTGAAAACCCACACCTTCGGGCTCGGCCGCCGCTCGAGGTAGAGATCCGGGACCAGCGTCCCGTTCACCATCGTCATGCCGGCGTATTCGGCGATGTTGCACGTCGGGAGGCCGGTCCGTGCGGCGATCAGCCCCGGGTCGAGGCCGACAAGCGCGGTGCTGTCGCCGTAGATGACGACGTCGCATTTCCGGTCGCCAAGCGTCGTGACATAGCCCGTGTTGGCGATCGAAAGCTTGCCCGCCCGACGGATCGCCCAGTCGGTTTGCGGTAAAACAAATCCGAGCGCGAGAAAGGCGAAGGCGGCCACGCCCAGCGCGAGACAATAAAGGCGGGCGCTTTTTCGCCCGTCCGGCCCCGTGCTTCGCTCCAGCTCAGCCGCTTCGCTCATCGGGGCGTCCGTCATCAGTTCAGCTTCGAATAAATGACGTCCACAAGATGGCCGACGTTATGAAGCGATTCGATCTCGGCCGTTTTGAACTTGATCTTGAATTTCTGCTCTATGGCGACGATGAGATTTATGTGCGCAAGGGAATCCCACCCCTCGACGTCCTCGGCGCTGGTCTCGGGCTTCAGCTTGATGTCGTCGTCGTCGAACAGGTCGCAAAAGATCGCGTTGAGCTCGCTATAGATTTGCGATTTTTGCATTTGTCCCCGCAATAATTGAAATGAATGTCGGTTGCGGCTCGAACGCTTCAAGGTCAAGCACCCAGCGTGTCGAGGACGCGTCGGCGTCAAACGGCTCGAGCGGCGCAAATCCGAGCTTGCGATAATGCTCTCGCACCATGCCGTTCTTGGCGGTCTTTCGATATTCGCCGACAAGGCGGCGAAGACCCCTTTCGCGAGCGATCTCGCGAAGCAGCCCCAGCGAGGCTTCCTCGACCTGGCGGCCGAGCACGCGGCAGCTCATCAGCCACGTCTCGATGAAGAGTTCGTCGTCACGCACGCGGCCCAGGATGACGCCGATAATCCCGTTGTCGCCATAGACGTCGGTGAGGCGCAGTTGCAGCGTGACCGCTGCGGGATCGTTCATCGCCCGCTCGAGATCGCCTTCGGAGTAGCGGATCGTGGCCAGGTTGAACTGGTTGGTCTTGTTGGCGAGCTGAACGACGCGCGGCAGCCCCATCTTGTCGAACGGCAGCCAGATCAGCTCCATCTTGAGGGCGGCGAGGTAGCTCGCCATGTCGGTCGCGGTCTCGCGCAGCTTTTCGCGCTGCGCATTGGCGGCGTATTGCGCTCCGCGCTCTCGATCGTCGGAGGTCACGGCGACGCCCTCGAAGTACCCGCCGAGCGCGAGACAGGACGCGTAAAGGGTTGGATCCTCGGGCAGTTCGGGAACGGCGACCATGGGCAGTTCGCGCCGCACAAGGCCGCGCTCGACAGGGTTGTCGTCAGCAAAGACGAGCGAATCGAGGCCGATGTTGAGCGTCGCGGCGATGTGGCGGATGTTGTGCGCCTTGTCGGACCAGTTGGCGACAAAACAGGCGATGTCCGATTCTTTCAACAGCATCTCGGGATGCTCGCGGAACGGCGCCAGCGCGTTGGCCTCGTCGTTCTTCGAGCACACGGCGAGGATGATTCCGCGGCGCGTGAGGCTTTTCGCGTATCGCTGGAAGTCAAGATAGGCCTCGCCGGCGGCGCTGCCCTGCCCCAGCACGATCCCCTCGAGCCCGTCGTCGCCTATGACGCCGCCCCAAAGCGTGTTGTCGAGGTCGAGGACGAGGCATTTTGCCGAAAGGCCGCGCAGCGCCGCGACGAGCCGGCCGAAATATTCCCCATAAAGCGGGGCGGCGCGGGGGCTTATCTCCTGCTTGGCCCGGTTCCAAAGCGCCGGGTCGTGCCAGAAATCGAGGCCGCCATGGCGACGGATCATGTGATCGAGGGCGAGCAGCTGCACGCCGGCGGCGTCGGCGGCGGGGCGCAATTCGCCGTTGATCGTTTCGACCACGGCGAATGGCGACTCCGCGAGACGATGCTCATTGGAGCCGAGCGTCGCCGGAAAGGCCGGGAGGAGGGTTTGCTGGACGACGGCGCATTCGAACGACGACTTCGCCAGCGCCCAGCACGTCGCCATCTGCGCCACGGCGTCTTTCGGGTCGACCCCTTCCGCGCCGGCGACATGCCGCGCGTCGAGCGCAAAAAGAACGATCTGGGGATTAAAGGCCCGCAGGCCGGACGCAGGGTCCATCAGCTCCTGTCGATAAAGCCCGTAAGGACCTTCATAGACGTCAGCCACGAGGCCGCGCCGGAGCGCGCCGACGCGAATCCCGGACGCGAGATGCGAGGTCGTCGAGGAGCCGAGAACGGCGATGCGCAGGCGCGGCTCTTCGGCGCCGGACGAGTCGAGCGCCCGCTGCGCCGCGCGGTCGAGTTTGCCCGACTCAAGAAAGTCGAGATCGGCGTTGGCGAGCCGGATGAAAACCGGTTTGGCGTCGCGCCAGGGCAGACGCTGCGCCTCGCGAAGCGCCGCGCTCCAGTCGCTCATCCTGGGCAGCCAGTCCATATGTTCGCTCAGGGAGGTGTCCTCCTTAACGGCCGACGGCGATACATCAACTATGCCAGTTTGCTGCGATGCGCAATCGACCGTTGGTTGCTTCGCCATTTCAGCCGGTCGTCACAGAGGCGACGCGCGTTCAGGTTCGCTGGCGCGGCTTCGGTCACGCTGAGCCGCGCTTCAATATCAAGTAATTTGTACGTTTCTGTGTCAGAGCCGAACGTGCGCTCGTGGCGGCGTCGAGAGCCCGATGGGTCTTCGTCCTGTCCGCCGTCAGCGCCAATGGCGCGGAATCGGGGTTGTGACGCAAAGAGGATCTGGCCTGTTTGGAGAAAGTGGAGAGCGGTTTCGATTTTATGCGGCGCGCCTCTCGGACTGAAGCGGGCTTTTGAAGCCGCGCGCTGAATGGCGCCTGTGACCTTTCCCCCGCGATCGGGGCCATTGCGACCTGGACTCTTCCATCCTTAAATCGATGAGGACGAAGGCCCGTGAAGCACAAGCGTTTCAGCGACGGGCAGATCATCGGCGTTTTGAAGGCGCGCGAGGCCGGGGGCCAGAGTCGACGACATCCGCCGGCGTCACGCCATCAGCAGCGCGACCTTTGATGCGTGGCGGAAGAAGTGCGGCGCATGGAAGCGAGCGACGCGAAGCGGCTTTGCGAACTCGAGGCCGAAAACGCCAGGCTGAAGCGGATCGTCGGGCTGTCGCCGTCGGCGTGGCAATGCCGGCCGACGCAGCGCTGGTCGCTCGACGTCGTCAGCGATCAACTCGCGGCTGCCGCCGGTTCCGGGTGTTGAACATCGTCGACGACCACAGCCGCTTCCGCCCCGGCCAGATTGTCGACGTGTCAAACACGCCGTCTGCGTCACCGAGATCGTCTTCACAGCTTCAGCGATCGATCGTCCCTGCGCCGTGAAAACCTCGATCTGGCGCAGCTTCGCCACGATCTCCCCGGCTTATGCCGCTTCGTCATGGCGTCGCGGCGGGCGCCCGGTTAACGACGAGCGCGGAGCGATTGTCGAGACATGGCTATCGCGGGTCGCCTCCGCCTCCAATGCCAAGCCCGATGTCCTTCTTCGGATATTTGACGAAAGTCGCCGCATGCGCCGCCTGCATCTGGAGAACAGGCCCGTACGCCCATTCATAGTCGCTGTTGCTGCGCGTCAACCGCTCCTTCGGGTCGCGATAGATATCGAACACCCACGGCGAGACGCCAACCGGCGCGAAAGTCGACATGCTGATGTTCGAGAAGGGCTGATCGAACAGCTGCACCATGAAATAGGCCTTGAACTCGCCCCAGCGCAGCGCGGAAAAATCGGCCTGGTTGTAACTGAACACGACCTGCCTTGCCGTCTCGCCATTATCGGCGAGCAGGAATCCGGTCTGATCGATCCCGTCGATATAGCGCTCGTGCGGGATTTTCGAGACGATCCCGCCAAGGTCGAGCGAGGTGTTGAATAGGTCCATGAGGTCGAACAGTCCATCGCTCACACGCGGCTTGATCATTCCGGGCCAGTAGGCGACCCCGGCGCCCGGACGCCGCCCTCCCAGGTCGTGCCCTTGCCGCCCCGGAACGGCGTGAAGCCCGAGTCCGGATAGCTGTCCTCCTCCGGTCCATTGTCGGATGTGAAGAACACCAATGTGTTGTCAGCTTCGCCGGTGTCCTTCAGCGTCTGTATCAGGCGTCCGACGATGTCGTCGACCTCGACGATTGCGTCCTTGTAGGGCAATTTCGCCGGACTCTTCCCCTGGTGGCCGTCGCCGGGATAATTGTCGAAATGGACCTTGGCGAAGGCGTGGATGAGATAGAACGGCTTTTTCGCCGCGGCGGCCCGCTTGATGAAGTCCACCGACCAGCCGGCGAAATCCTGGTCCACATTTCCCATCTGCTTCGGCGTGTCGAGCGGATAGACGATTTTCAGCTCCTGACCCTTCCTTCCCTCGACGACGGCGTTGTATTCGCTGAGGCCCTTGAAGGTCGCGAGCCTGTCGGGGTCCAGCATCAGCTGCGGATATTTGGCGATGTCCATGTACTGGGTGTATTCGCTGACAACCGACAGGAAGCCGTGAAATTCGTCGAAGCCGACCATCTGGGGCTGGCTTTGCCGGTCCTCGCCAATATGCCATTTGCCGGAAAGGCCGGTGACATAGCCATTGTCGCTCAGCAGCTTCGCAGCGCTCACTTCATCCGCCCATGGCGCCTTGGTCGGCCGATCGGACGCCAGCAGCGGACGCGTCAGGCCGCTGCGCGCCGGTATGCGGCCGGTGTTGAGCGCCGCACGCGTCGGTGTGCAGAGCGGCGTCGCATAGGCTGAAGTGAGCCTCAGGCCGCCCGCCGCCAGCCGGTCGATGTTGGGCGTCGGGGTGCCCGCCATGGCCCCGCCGCCATAGGCGCCCGGATCGCCGTAGCCCATATCGTCGACGAGCACGATGAGGATATTCGGCTTGCGGCCGGTCTTCGCTTCGAGCTGCGCGAGCTTGTCCCGCACGGCCCTGTCCTGATCCGGATGCGGGATCGCGGGTTCGAGATAATCCGCGGTTCTTACCGTGCGATCCCAGCCCTTTGAGTCCTGTGCGAGGACCGGCGTCGTAACCGCCAGCGACGCCAGCGCGATCGACAACGCCAATGTGTTCGCCCGCATGGTCATGGTCCACTCCTGTCCGCGCCCTTCGTGTGAGCGTCTCCTGTTGCGGCGACTCGGCGGCGCCCGATCGACGGCCGGCGTCAGTTGCCCTGCTGCTGCATCTTCAGGATCTGCGACTGCACGCCCTCGACGGTCTTGCCGACGTCGGCGCTCATCCCCAGCTGGCGAATCGGAAACTCCTTGAAGGTCGCAAGATGCTGGGTGGCGACGCCGACGATCGGCGTCAGCGCCCAGGTCTTGTGCTCGGCGAGCTGGCGGTTGACGTCGCCGTCCTGCCGCTCGAACGGGTCCATCAGCAAATTGGTGATCAGGGGACGGCCCAGGCTCAGGAGCGGATTGTCCCATTTGCCCCCCTCCTTCGCCGAGAAGGTCACCTTGTAGAAGCCGTAGCGAATGGCGGTCAGCACCGTCTCGTCATAGTAGAAGACAAACTTGCGGTTCGAGGTCTCCTGCTCGCCGCCAAAGAAGGCGCCCTCGTCGAACCCGTCGAGATGGACCTTGTAGTCCTTGCCGTTGAACGAAGCGCCTTTGGCGAGGCGCGCCGCGAGATCAGACACGCCTGCGGCGGAAGCCAGCGTCGGCATGAGATCAAGCATGTCGACGATCTCTGCGGAGACGCGACGACCGGGCGCGCCGGGCCAGCGGATCAGGAACGGAACCCGCACGCCGCCTTCCCATGTCGTTCCCTTGTCGCCCCGGAAAGGCGACGTGCCGCCCTCCGGCCACATGTATTGATAGGCGCCGTTGTCGGTGGTGAAGATGACGATGGTGTTCCTGTCGAGACCGGATTTCTGCAACGCGGCCATCATGCGGCCGAACTGATCGTCGAGCTCGGCGAGACCATCGCCATAGATGTCCTGGGCGCCGGCGCGCGAGACGCCCTTGCGGTCGTCCTTGAGATGCACGAACACATGCATGCGGGTCGGGTTGTGCCAGAGGAAGAACGGCTTGCCGTCCTTGCCGCGGTCCGCGATGTATTTGATCGACATCGCGAGCGTGTCTTCGTCGAACGTCTTCATCCGCTCGACCGTCA
Source organism: Methylocella sp. (assembly GCF_044226135.1). NCBI lineage: Bacteria > Pseudomonadati > Pseudomonadota > Alphaproteobacteria > Hyphomicrobiales > Beijerinckiaceae > Methylocella > Methylocella sp. Next base: position 26,811 of record NZ_JBGAHM010000016.1, read on the forward strand.
GCGGGCCTTCGTCCTTGACCGGCCCGCCCGCAGCGCACGACACGACGCCGCGCGGATCGAATTTCTTGCGGAAGGCGGCGTCCTTCGGCCGGTCCGGATCTTCGAGGTCCTCATTGGCGTTGAGGTGGTAGAGATTGCCGTAGAAGACGTCGAAGCCATGATTGCAGGGCAGATGCTCGTCGAGATCGCCGAGATGATTCTTGCCGAACTGCGCCGTCGAATAGCCGACCGACTTCAGCACCTCCGCCAGAGTGATGTCGCCGGCCTGCAGGCCGGCCGGCGAACCCGGCGACCCAACCGTCGTCAGGCCGGTGCGCACCGGCAACTGGCCCGTGATGAAGGCGGCCCGGCCCGCGGTGCAGCTCGGCTGCGCATAGAAGGAAGTCAGCCTCATCCCCTCCTCGCCGATCCGGTCGATGTTGGGCGTGCGCACGCCCATGATGTCGCCGCCGTAGGACGACACGTTCATCCAGCCGACGTCATCGGCCATGAAGACGATGATGTTGGGTTTGGAGGCTGGCTCGGCTTGCGCCGAGGCCGCCCCGGCGCCAGGGCCGGGGGCGCTGGCTGCGGCAACCGCAAGCAGCGCGCCTTTCAGGAACCGCGACCGATGGCTCATTGTCGTCTCCTCAACCTGTTGTGGATCTTTGATCTCCGGCGTCCGTCTCAGGCGCGAGGTCAGAATTGCCGCACGGCCTTCGTCCAGAGAAAATTGCCCCTCACGCGATTGCGCGTCTCGATCTCCGGCAGCCAGCGCGCCTCGACCACGGCCGACGCGCTTCCAAGCGGCGGCACATAGGGTATGTCGGGCCCGACGCCGATCGACCCGCCGCGAAACGGCCCCAGCGACGCGCCGACGCCGCCGTCGTCCGCGATCTGCTCGAACAAGAAAGCGTTGGCGCCGCCGCCGCGTTGAAGCCATTCGTCGAACCATTATACGCAAGGGAAATGGTCGGATCGAAGGTCCAGTAGTTGAGGCCCACATTGGCGAGCCGCCCGGCCTCGTAGGCCCCTGTCGGCGCATAGACCGGCGCAGCGACGCTGAACTGAACGTCGCCGTTCTTCCAGGCCAGCATGGCCGGAATGATTGTTATGTCTCCGAGCCCGCTGTCGCGATCCGAGCGTGTGATCGATCGCCCGAGCGGGCCGACGATCTGGGCCGTGATTTTCTCGTCGACGAAGGGCGCGGAGGCGCCAAGAGAATAAAAGGCGCCGCCGGGGTCCGGCGCCGCGAATGTGTAAAGGCCGCCGATCATGATCGCGGTCGCGCTGGCGTTGAGACCCGCCGTCACCTGACCGGCGACCGGAATTTGCCTGCTCGCCGACGCGTCGTCCCAAAAACCCAGATACATCGTTTCGACGATGAAGCCTGGCCTGGTCGGCGGAAGGTCGATCAAGGTCGCTTCCGACCCGGGGACAGAGTGACCGGCGCCTCCTTCCTCCGCGCTCACGCACCTCAGCGTCCCCAGAAGGGCGGCCGCGATCGTCGGCGCGAGGCGCGCCGAAGTCATTTCGGAAACAGAAAGGTGACGATCGCGCGCGCTCCCCAGCCCTTGGCGGCGACGTTCGGGCTGACCGCATAGTAACGCGCGCCAACGCCGAAACTCATGAGCTGCGGGCCGACCTTGACGACTTTCGATACGACGGCGTTCAATGGAATCTGCCATTTCCGCGCCACCCAGTCATATGTGCTCTCGGTGTTGAGCGTAAACGTCCAGGCGTCCGACGTCGTGTAGGAGACGAACGGTTGAATGAAGGTCGAGCTGACGTCCGGCGCGGGATAGCCCGATTGCGCGAAAGACCAGACGTGATTGGCGAGCACGCCGATCGTCCAGGGTCCGATCTGGTCAAGCACGACCGCCGTTGGACCGGCGCCCCACTGACGGACCGAATATACGGCGCTGCTGCCGGTTGGCAGCAGGAAGGCGGGGCCGGCGCCCCAGATGACGCCGTTCCAGGGTTCGACCGGCGAGAAAAAAAAGCTCTGAAGCGTGTCGCCGGTTCCGAAGATCCGGCCCGAGTCGACGACGGCGTCTCCGGAATAGATGAGCGGAAGGATCGTGCGGGAGATCAGGTTCCAGTCGGAATTGAGCGAGAAGGGTATGACCGGCTGGATGTTGAGATTTGCGCGCCAGCCGCCCTCAAGCGTGTTGAGCCGGCCATCGTAGTTGAACTGGAACGGCACGCTGACGAGTGACGCCACGGGATTGGCGAGCTGCTTGGCGAGATTTTGCTCATCGCTTTCAAGCGCCTCCGTCGCCTCGGGCGCCGGTGACCCGGCGGGTGGGCTTGGGCCGGAAGCCGCGGTCTGGGCGGATGCGGGAAGCGCGAAACCCAGGGAGAGGATTATGGCCGCGGCGGCGCGCGCCGCTGTCTCGAATCTCGAACAAAGCAATGTCCAACGCGTTTTGCCCAATTCGGTCATTGCAGGTCTGCCCCTGTCTGATCGATGCTCCCGATGAGGGTAAAGGGCGGGCCATGGCGGCACGCGACCGGCGAACAGGCTCCAGCCCGGAACCCTGCCGCCGAACGCGCCTGCGGCTCCGCAAGGCGGCGTCGGCAGGATGGTTCGGCCTGGCTGACGCGACGCCGCGTTGAGGTTTTTCCCACGAGCGGCGGCCGGCGCGCTCAGGACAGTCCAGGCGACGGCGGCCAGAGCGGCATTCTGATTCCGCATTGAACCTTCCTTTTGTCGCCCGCGCGCATGGCGTCTGAGCAACGCGCCGGCCATTCATCTCGCGCGCGTCGGGATGAAGTTTCACGGGGAGGTGAAAAACACGCGGAGGCGAGAAACTCTGGCGTTCGAGAGCCCCCGAACTGGCCGGCCCGCGCCCACGCCCGGCGAGATCGCCAACCGGATGCGTAAGGGCGCCCTTGCGCGCGGGAGGCAACAACACAACCTTGTCGGGGACCGGCGCAGCGAGGATGCGCAGGTCATGCCTTTACGCGTGTGAGCGCGGCTCAAGAACGTACGGAAAGTCAGACAGATTGCCGGCGGCGATCGCCGAGAATGTCGGCCCTATGGCGGCCCTCGTTGAAAGATTCTCTTTCGGAATCCGTATCGATATAGTCCCATACTCCCAAAGGGGCGTCCAATATCATTTGTGATATTCGGCAATTTGCCTGGCGTATCGAAATGCACTCCATTCGCCAAATTCATGTCGTCCGGGCGCTCGCCGAGCACAGGCACTTCGGACGCGCGGCGCGCGCGCTCGGCGTGTCGCAGCCCAATCTGACGCGCACGCTGAAGCAGATGGAGGATGCGCTCGGCGTCTCCCTGTTCGACCGGCAGGGCGTGACGCCAACCCTGTTTGGCGAAATCATCCTGCGCCACGGGGAGCGGGCGATCGCCGACTTTGGCGAACTCATGCGCGAAGTCGATCTCGCAAAGGGCCTCGAGGTCGGCGAGCTGCGGATCGTCGCCGGTCCTTACGCAGCGGATATCTCGGGCGCGCGGGCGGTCGCCGTGCTGCTGCGGAAGCATCCAAAACTCGTTGTCGAGATCAGGAACGCGACGTGGGAGAATGCGGTGCATGAAGTCGGCGCCGGCGGCGCCGACATCGCTTTTGCGGAGACCGGCGAGGTCGGGCCGGAACTCGAAGCGCAACGGATACGGGTCTCGCGGATGGCGTTTTTCTGCGCGGCGGATCATCCGCTCGCCAGGAAGAAGAACCTCACGCTGGAGGACCTGATGGATTTTCCCTGGGCCGGCCCGAGCCTGCCGGAGCGCATGAGCGCGTCGCTGCCAAAGGTCGACCGACCATTCGCGACCTTCAATGAAGCCGTGAACCGGTTTCAGCCCCGCGCCCTGGTCGGATCTTTCGCCATCGCGAAGCAGATCGTGCTCAATGGCGAGGCGCTCGGCGCCGCGATCCCGAGCCAGATCGAGCGAGAGCTGAGGGATGGTCTTTGCGTCACGCTGCCAGTCGAAGCGCCATGGCTCACGATCGGATATGGCTTCGTGTTCAAGCGCGGCAGAATGCTCTCGCCGGCCGCCAGCGCCTACATGCAGATTGTGCGGGAGATCGAGGCCGAGATCCCTGATTGAACCAAGTCTCTGATTGAACATGGCCCCACGCGCCCTGCTGAGAGTCAGCGCCTTTCTCCTCCTCATCGCCGCGGTCGCGCTCGCGGGCTATGTGGCCTATCGTTCGTTTACGGTGACGGTCAGGGTCGCGGTTCCGCCGCTGCCGCGGGAGGCGCAAAGGGCCTGGATGGATCTCGGCCGGGCTGTGAATGAGGAAAATGGCTGGGTCAGGCTCGCGCGGCTTCCCGCCGCCAATGAGGACGAGGCGGCGAAAGCCCTGGTCGAGGGCAAGGCCGACGCCGCGATCCTGCGCACCGACCTCGCCTTTCCGCCGCAGGCCAAGACCATCGCCATTCTGCGTCGGGATCGGCTGTTTCTGATCGTTCCGGCGAATTCTTCGATCGACAGCTTTCAGGACCTCAAGGGACATGCGGTCGGAATGCTCCCCGGGCCGCCGGGCGACGCAGCCCTGCTGGATGGCGTGCTCAATTTCTTTTCGGTCGCGCCCGATGCGGTCGAACGCATCCCCGTCACCGCGCAGGGCGCGGGCGCAGCGGTGCGGCAGAAGCGCGTCGCCGCCGTATTTGTGGTCGGACGCGCCGGAAGGGGACAGGCCTCCGAAGCTTTCGCCTCGATCGCGAGGGCGACCAGGGGCACGCCGAACGTCGTTGGCGTGGATGATGGCGACGCCGTCGCCGAGCGGCTGGTGACGCTGGAGCCCGCCGAAATCCCGGCCGGCTCGTTCGGCGGCTCGACGCCGCGCCCGGATGAAGACGTCTCAACGCTTGCTGCGGCGTGGCGGCTCGTCGCCGGCCCTTCCCTGTCGGACCTGACGGTCGGAACGCTGACGCGCCAGCTCTATGAGGCCAAGGGGCGTCTTCTGGCGATCGACCCTGCTCTCTCAAGCTTCGAGGCGCCGGACACGGAAAAATCGACATTCCCGGTGCATCCCGCGGCCAAGGCCTATTATGATGACGACGAGACGAGCGTCTTTGACCGCTTCGAGAGCTTCTTCTGGATCGGTTCGGCGACGGTCGGCGTTCTCGGGTCGCTCATGACCTGGCTGCTGGCCAAGCTGCGCCTGCGCGACGCGGAGGAGACCGACCTGCGCCGCCTTCTCGCAATCCTTGGCGAGGTGCGGCGCGCTGACCGCGAGCGCCTCGGCGAGCTCAGCGCCGATCTCGACAGCGTCGTCGCCCGCCTTCTCAGTCAGGCGGAGACCGGGTCGCTCGATGAGGCGACGGCGCCGACCTACCAGCTCGCCGTCAATTACGCGCGTCAGGCGATCGCCGATCGCGCCGCAATGCTGGGCCCTGGCCCCGCGGGCGCGCCGGGGTGATTTGACTTGAACTTGTCTACGGGCGGCTCTGTCATCTGGCGCCGCCTTAACAGATCGGAGGGTCGCCACAATGAAATATTTCGCACGCGCCGCAGCGGGCGCGACGCTCCTCCTTTTTTCCATCGGCGTTGCGCTTTGCGAACCGCTTGCCTCCTGGAACGAGGGGCCGGCAAAAGCCGCCGTCATGGGTTTCGTCCAGCGCGTGACCGATCCGGCCGGCAAGGATTTCGTTCCTCCCGAAAAGCGCGTCGCCGCTTTCGACAATGACGGAACGCTCTGGGTCGAGCAGCCGATGTATGTCCAGCTCGCCTTCGCCCTCGACCGGGTCCGGGACCTCGCTCCAAAACATCCGGAATGGCGGTCCAATCCAGCGCTGAAGGCGGCCGTCGACGGCGACCTCAAGGCCCTCGCCGCCTCCGGCGAAAAGGGTCTCATCGATCTGGTGGCGGTCACCCACGCCGGCATGACGCCCGAAGAATTCCAGGCCATCGTCGCCGACTGGCTCGCAAAGGCCAGGCATCCGCGCTTCAAGAAGCCGTATACCCAGCTCGTCTACCAGCCCATGCTGGAACTGCTCGCCTATCTGCGCGAGAACGGCTTTACGACCTACATCGTCTCGGGCGGCGGCGTCGAGTTCATGCGGTCATGGATGGAGAACGTCTATCGCATCCTGCCGGCGCAGGTGGTCGGGTCGAGCATCAAGACCAGATTCGAGATGGTCGACGGCAAGCCGGCGCTGGTGCGGCAGCCGGAATTGAACTTCATCGATGACGGCGCTGGACCACCGCCGGCGAGGGACCGCGCTTCGGCCTCATCGTTCATCACACCGACGCCGAGCGGGAATACGCCTATGACCGAACCTCCTCGTTCGGCCATCTCGACAAGGCGCTCGACGCCGCGCCGGCCGCAGGCTGGACCGTCGTCGACATGAAGACCGACTGGGAGACGATCTTTCCGCCCGGGAAATGAAGCGGCCGCGTCGCCGCAGGCGCGGCGCATGAGGGGAATCGAACCCCCATGGCCAGCCTGGGATGTTTGATCCCGGGCTTTGACGGCGCGATCTTTTCCGTTGAATCGAAGGATGCGCTATGGGCCAGGTTCTGCATGGGAGCGCCACGACGACAGAGGCGGTTGGGGTGTGCCGTTGACGTAATGCCGCAGCGCGGCGGAGGCCGGATAGGCGCGTCGACGGGACTGGGCGATGGATCCGAGTGGTTGGTTGGCTGGCGGCACGCGCCATGGCGAAAACGCGAGCGTCTCCCAATAGGCGCATCGACCCTCGCGGCCCACATCGTGCTGGCCCAGCTCGAGCGCGCCGATCGTCACGAGAGAAACGTCCGCTTCTTTCCTGCGAAAGGTCGCTAGGTCGACCGGAAGGGAGCTTCTCGCCGCCGGAATCTGCATTTCATGAGCGAAGGCCGCCAGGCTCTCCGCCAGCCGTAGTGCAAGATCGGAGTCGAGCTGATTGGGATCGGTGTCTGGCGCCAGGCTCTTCCCGCCCTGATGGATCGGAGGCAGTATTTCACGGCGCGCGCCGGCCCGGATGCATAGGGGAGAACGCTCCAACAGGTGGCGGTCAGGACGCTCTGTTTCCCATTTCGCCATGTCGGCGAGGCTTTGCCGCGTCTCGGGATGATCACGGCGCCAGTCCTCGATCCGGCCTTCTAACGCCAAGTCGGTGAACACGCACATGTCCCTGCCGGTATCGACGAAGAAGACGTTGTGGTTCTGGAGGATCAGATCCGCGGCCGGCGCCGAGAGATCGATCTCGGCCAGCGTCGGAGGTGTGATGCCGAAGAACTTGATGCCGACGCCTACGATGCCATTCTCGGCATCGTTCGCATCGGGCGCCACGTCGTTCGAGAAGCGCAGTCAAAGTGGATGGCTCTCCGCCCCCTCTGTCTTGACCATGTAGCGCGGGCCGTCGCGGACGAAGCGCGCCGCGCTGCCGCGATGGGTGACGCGCGCATCTTCGAAATTGCCCAGCGCCGTCTGCGGCTCGGCGCGAGCCATGGCGTGGGCATGCTGGGAGGAGAGCCAGGCCCGGGTCTCCGCGGCATGACAGTCCGCGCAGGCGGCGGAGCCGACGAAGCCGGGCGGGGCCGGCTCGCTCAGCGCGCCGATGTCGCCGGCCCGAGCGCCGAGGGCGCACGCTGGGCCGACAGGCCAGTCGCCAGCGCGATCAGCCCGGCCGCGAGAATGCCGGCCGCGAGCGCCAAACACCCCGCGAAACGACATGCCGCCTACCTCCGGATTCGCCATGCGAGGCTACTCTAGGGCCGCGCAGGCGCTCGTGTAGGGAAAGCCGCCGGACGGGCGCCGAGGTGCGGCAAGCGTCCCACGGCAGCGAGGGGCGGAGCAGGTTCGGGGTGACGCTCCGCCCGGTCCGCCTCAGTTGCCCGTCGGCAGGGGCAGCGAGAAGCCCTTCTCCTTCAGCGCGTCCTGCACGAACTTGAAGCGTTCGTACTGGGAGAGCGTGATGGGGCCGGAATATGCGTCGCTCTGGGCCTTGCGGGGCGGATATTGCACATAGGTCTTCATGAGCTTCTCGACCGCCATGTTGAACGGGATCGCCGCCCAGGTGCTCTCGGTGAAGGTGGTCATGAAGATGTCGTAGCGCTCCTGCGGGTCGGCCGGGAGATCGAAGACCTGCGGCACGGTCGCCACATATTTCTCCGGCCCCTTCCAGCCCTGGTTGGTGTCCACCGCGAGGCCGCCCGTATAGGCGCCGTCGTCGCCGCGCAGGTTGAAGACATACTTGAAGTTATCCACCCGCACGGCGCCGGGGCTGAGCTCGTTCTCGGTGAAGTAGAACCACTCATGGCGCGGGTCCTCGCCCTTGCCGAGCCAGACCGGCGTCATGTCGTAGCTGTCGAAGATGATCGGCTGGCCTTCACGGTCCTTGGTGGGCAGCGCAACGCCCGCGACGGAGGCGAAGGTGGCCATCAGGTCGAGACCGCCCATGATGTCGTCATTCTTGGAGTCGGCCTTGATCTTGCCGGGCCAGCGCGCCATGGACGGCACAAGGTTGCCGCCCTCGCGCACGGTGCCCTTGGTGCCGCGGAAGGGGGTGTAGCCGGCGTCGGGATAGACATCCTGCCAGGCGCCGTTGTCCACCGTGTAGACCACCAGCGTGTTGTCCGCTAGGCCGAGCTCGTCAAGCTTCTTCAGCACGTTGCCGATCCGGGCGTCGAGCTCCACCACCGAGTCCGCATATTTGGACTTGGAGATGGACTTGCCGACGAAGTCGGGCGCCGGCATGTTTGGCTGGTGGTTCTTCATGAAGTTCACGTTGATGAAGAACGGCGTGTTGGGCGCCTTGGCGGCGTCCTCCAGGAACTCGACGGCCGCCTTCTCCACGTAGGCGTCGAGGAAGGGAATGCCGACCACGCCCTTGTCAGGGGTGTCCACGTACTCGCCGTTGACCTTGAAGTCCTCCTTCACCGGGCCGCCCGCATTGCCGGAGAGCGAGCCCTTGGTCACGCGCTCGAACATGGCCCGCAGGTTCGCGCTCATGCCGGGGAACCACTTGGGATCGCCGTAGGTGTAGGCGTTGAGGTGGTAGAGAAAGGCATGCTTCATCACGTCGTAGCCCTGGGCGTTGGGCAGCGCGTAGTCCGCCTCGCCGAGGTGCCATTTGCCGGTGAAGTAGGTCTTGTAGCCGCCCTGCTTGAGCACGGAGGCGAGGGTCCATTCCGCCTTCGGCAGGCCGCCGCCCTGGCCCTGGAAGGCCACGGTGGTCATGCCGGAGCGGTTGGGAATGCGCCCGGTCTGGATCGCGGCGCGGCCGGGCGTGCAGCTCGGCTGGCCATAGAAGTTGGTGAACACCATGCCCTGGGCCGCGAGCTCATCCATGTTGGGCGTGGGCATGCCGCGACGCTTGCCGCCGAGATAGGCGCCGAGGTCGCCCCAGCCGGTATCGTCGGAGACGATCAGCAGGATGTTCGGCTTCCTGGCCTCGGCGCAAGCCGCGCCGCCCCATCCCAGGACCGCCGTCGCGACGACGGCGGTCAGCGTGGTCGAAATTGTCGTTCTCATGGACGCTTCCTGTGCAGTGCGAGACGTATGCAGCAAGTGAGGCTCTCACTTGGCCGGCGGAAAGACGGTCTTCCAGTCGGACTTCATGTCCACCACCGTCCAGCCTGCGGCCGGCGCGGCGTCGAGCGCCTTGTCGAGATGGCCGAACGAGGAGGTTCGGTCATAGGCGTATTCCCGCTCGGCGTCGGTGTGATGAACGATGAGGCCGAAGCGCGGTCCCTCGCCGGCGGTGGTCCATTGCAGCATCTGCAGGTCGCCGTCGGAATTGCCGAAGGCGGCGATCGGGCGCTGCCCGATGTGCTCATTGATGCCGACCGGCTTGCCGGCGCCGTCATCGATGAAGTTCAATTCCGGCTGCCGCACCAGCGCCGGCTTGCCGTCGACCATCTCGAATCTGGTCTTGATGCTCGACCCGACCACCTGCGCCGGCAGGATGCGATAGACGTTCTCCATCCATGACCGCATGAACTCGACGCCGCCGCCCGAGACGATGTAGGTCGTAAAGCCGTTCTCGCGCAGATAGGCGAGCAGTTCCAGCATGGGCTGGTAGACGAGCTGGGTATACGGCTTCTTGAAGCGCGGATGCCTGGCCTTTGCGAGCCAGTCGGCGACGATGGCCTGGAATTCTTCGGGCGTCATGCCGGCATGAGTGACCATCACCAGTTCCAGCAGCCCCTTTTCACCCGCCGCCGCGACTGTCTTCAGGTCGCCGTCGATGGCCGCCTTCAGCGTCGGATTCTGCAGCCATTCCGGGTGTTGCGGCGCGAGCTCCTTCAGCCGCTCCAGGGCGAAGGCGAGCTGCGTGTACATGGGCTGCTCGACCCACAGGGTGCCGTCATTGTCGAAAACGGCGATGCGCGCCTCGGGGCGCACGAAATCCTTGCCGGCCGGATCGGTCACGCGCTGGACGAAACTCTGGATCGCCGTCTTCGCGGCGCCGTCATTCCAAGACGGGAGCGCTTCCGCCAGAACCGTTCCGGGGAAAAGCAGAAGCAATGTCGTGAGAGCCAAGGCGCGGGCGAGAAGCTTCATGCTTGAGCCACCTCTTGATTTTTTGGACGAGAAATTTCCACCCGAACGAGACTTGCGTCAATGAAGCGATGAACCGCGCTCGCGCACGGCCCTCCCATGGCGCATGCGCTCATGGAAAAGGTCGCCGAAACCAGTCTTTCTCCTGTTTGGGGCTCCTGGCCTCCAGATAATGTTTGCCCTGGGGAGCCCGACCGTGTCCTTGATCTAGTCCATATCACTCCGGCGCTCTTCACATTTTGCGTCACTCGACGAGGTTTCGTGCGTGGTTCGGGTTCAATCGCCCTTGTGCGAGCAAGAGGCTTCGGCGCCCTGCCCGAGCTGATTGAAAGGCAGGCGGGCGAACAGGTTCTCGCGGACGTCTTCGCCCGGGAGCGCCTGCCGATGGCTCTACGGGACGCGCCGCGCACGCCCATGCCGCTGCATTCGATGATGGGCCTGTTCGCCCGGGGGGCCGCCGCCTTGGGGCGACGGACCTTCGGCCTGGATGTGGGAGAGGGCATGACCCACAGAGGCTATGGCCTATGGATCGAGCACGCCGCCGCCGCCCCGACGCTCGGCGAAGGCCTGCGCCGCGCGGTCGCGACAAGCTGGGCGCATCAAAGCGGCGCGCGGCTGGAACTCGTCCGGGATGGCGGCCACCGCGTCCTGCGGTTTGCGACGCCGACCTTCGACGTGAGCAAGGCGCAGCATTGCGACCATCTCCTGCCGCCCATGCTCACCTTCGTTCGCCTTTATCTCGGCGCCCGATGGCGGCCCGACTGGGCGGAAGTTGAATATGCACGCGACCCCGAGGCCATCCTAGTGGAGGACCGGTTGCAGGTGGATCTGCGTTGCGAGCGGCCAGGATCCGGCCTCGCCTTGAAGGCGAGCGAACTGAGCAGCCGGCGCATCCACAGGGTCACGGGGAGGACGCGAATCGTGACCCTGCGGGACGTGCTCGCGGACGTCATTCTCTCGGACGCGCCGGAGCCGGCGCGCGCCCTCTCTGCGGTTGTCGCGCTACGCCTCCTCGATGGCCAGAGCGATATCGAAGGCGCCGCGCGCCTCGTCGGCCTCGGAACGCAAGGATTGCAGCGCCGCTTGCGCGAGAAGGGATTCACCTATCGTGAGATCGTCGAGGATGCGCGTCGCGCGCGGGCCATCCGCCTCCTCGTCGAGACGCAGATGTCGATCCTCTCCATCTCTCTGTCCCTTGGCTACGACACGCATGCCAGCTTCACCCGGGCCTTCACCCGCTGGATGGGATGCACGCCGTCGGAGTACAGGCGGGCCAGCAGCGCTCCGAACCTGTCGTGACAAGACGATCGTGGGACATGGATGATAGGCCCGTTGCCTCAATGGAAGCGAAGGCTTGCGCCGGACGCAGAGCCTCAAGCCGCTAGGCTCAGGACCTCTTAATTTGGATTGAAGTGTGATTCACGGTGTGTTGGAGGACGCCGTGATGAGTGACCTGTTTTTGCTGAGCGAGCGGCAGATGGCCCGGATCTCGCCGTATTTTCCGCTGTCGCATGGCGTGCCGCGGGTCGACGACCGGCGCGTGGTGAGCGGAGGGTCGACGACCGGCGCGTGGTGAGCGGAATCGTCTACGTCATCAAGCACGGCCTGCAGTGGAAGAAGAGATCGATGACGGCCGCGACGTAGAGCCAGCCCTCGGCCGTCGAGACGTATGTGAAGTCGGCGATCCATTTGCGGTTCGGCTGATCGGCCGAGAACTGCCTGTAGAGTGCGTTCGGCGCCACGCTCGGGTTTGAACGTTCGCCTTCGTCCTTCGGCAGGCCACGGCGGCGAGGCCGCGCTCGCAGAGCGTTCGCCCGCATCAGACGCTCGATCTTGTGCAGGCCGCAGGATGCGCCGTCTGCGAGCACGTCCCGCCAGACCCTTCGAGCGCCGTACGCGCGGGCGCTGACGACGAAGCTCGCCCGCGCCTTCGTCGTCAGCCCCTCGTCGGCTTTCGTTCGGGCGCTCGGCCCGCGATGCAGCCAGGCATGGAAGCCAGGTCTCGAGACGCCCAGCGCTTCGCACAGCCATGCCGCCGGCCAGATCGAACGGCGCTTCGCGATAAAGCCGAACTTCATGTCGACTCCTTCGCGAAGTAGGCAGCGGCCTTTTTTAGGATGTCGCGCTCCGCCTTCAGCTTCGTCACTTCGCGCCGCAGACGCTCGATCTCCAGCTGCTCGGGCTTCTGCTGCCCGTGGCCGGGGAAGGCCTGCTTCGGATCAGATCCGAACTCCTTCACCCATTTGCGCAGAACGTTCTCATGCATGTCGAGGTCACGCGACGCCTGCGCGACGCTCACGCCCCGTTCGCGAACCAGACGAACGGCCGCGACCTTGAACTCACGACTGAATACTCGCCTCGCCATAACCTACCTCCAGCGTCATGAAACACCTTTTCTCGGCGTCCACGAAACCGGCGGCAGGCCATTCGTGGCCGCCGCGAAGGCCGCGAGCGAGGCAAGCTCGGCCGGTCCCGACTTTTCGACCTGCTGCTGCAAACGGCTGCGGCGCTCGCTACCGAGACCTTTGCGGGCCAGAAGCTGCGCCGTCGAGCCGTAGTGCTCGCGGACGGCCTGCACCTTCTCGCGGAGCCGGCCGATCTCGCGCACGAACTTCACGCGCTCGTCGGCGCTCGCGCGCTTCAGCTCGCCGCCTGCGTCGGCCCGCAAGCCGGCGCCGACGTTCAAACGGTCTTGCGCGCAGGCGTTGATTGATCAGTCGTATCTGATCCGGCCCCTCCATCGTCTGCGGCCGCTCCGCAGCGGGCGCCGTCAATTTTGTGGCTCCCTCATCCAAGGCGTCCGATTCTGTCGTAGCGAGCCGTTATGATCTCTACAGTTCGAAACGCCGGAGACGGAGGCCTTATGCACAATGACCAGATCACGAATGTCTCGACGCTTCATCTGGCCGACGCTCCACAATCTGAACCGCCGACCGATGTGCGCCGCCGTAGACTAAAGGAGTTGGCGGACCTGCTGAACCAGTGTCATCCCTTCCGCAAGGGCCAGTTCGTGCAGTGGAAGCCCGGCCTGAAAAACAGGACGGCCCCGGATTACGGCGAGCCTGCGATCGTGATGGCCGTCCTGCCGACGCCGGTGTTCGATCCGGGCGAGAACGCCGCGACGGCCTCTCATTTGCACGAACCGCTGACGCTCGTCATCGCAACCTGTCGCGGCGACGATTTGCTCGAATTCCTTGTCGACCGGCGCAGATTCGAGCCCGCCTGACATTCGGCGCGCCGCTCCTCTCGACAGCCTTGGCCGTCAATTCGCGCCTCGGCGCCACAGGCGCCATCGTCATGCAGCGAATTCGCAGCCAACGGCGTTGACGCCGCTTTTTCGCGAGGTTTTGGCTTCAACACCCGATCTTCCAACGCACGGCCGCTCTTGAGGCGACCGCGCCAAGTTCCTTTGCCTAGACAGGATGGAGATCTGACATGAGCGCATCCATTCGCCGCCGTCGCGGCGCCCTTGTGAGCACTGGCGCCGGCGGGGCGCAAATAGCCGTCGCATGCGCCGCCAACATCTATGAAACGGTCGATCGCCGCATGCCGGAGGCGGACGCATTGGCAAGCTGGCTTCGCCAGACTGCTCTGACGATTGGGTTTCTGGAATCGACGGTCGTGGAAGATCTCTCCTTTTCCCGGCCCTGCGGCCGCGGAGTCTCCGCGCCGGATTGGCGCAAAATGGGGACTGCGATCCGGTCGGCCGTAAGGGCGCATGCGGATAGTGACCCGTCTACGCCTGTCGATCAGTGGGTTGCGACGATTTCTGAAGCCCTCGCGCTCGATCCGCTGGAAGCCCGACTCTACGCAATCGGTTTTTATTACCACATCGACCACCAGGTCGCCCGGCTGTTCGATGTAATCTGTGTAGCTCGCGGCCGCGTTCAGCATTTCAACAAGGACGCCGCGCTGCTCGCTCTACTGCTGCGGACGACCGCAGCGGAAGTCGAGATTCGGCTCGCGCCCGACGCACGCCTGCGGACGACCGGTCTGTTTCATCTCGACCCGCAACACGGCAGCCTTGACCCGCATCCGCGCCTCCTGTCGCTGATGCGTCAAGGCGTTTGGCCTGAGGCTGATTTCCATAGCCAGATTCTCGGCTCGATCGGAATTGACACTCTGCCCTGGGAGTCTTTCGAGCATCTTGGCCAGGAGGCCGAGGTCGCGGCCTCCCTGCTCGGCGCTGCGCTCTCGGGTCGCGAGACCGGGATCAACGTCCTGCTCTACGGCGCGCCCGGCACGGGGAAGACCTCATTCGCCGCTGCGCTGGCGGCGCGGGTCGGCGCCCGCCTGGGCTCAGTGGCCGAAACCGACGAGGGAGGCGACGAGCCGGCGCGTTGCCAAAGGTTGGCCAAATTGCGCCTGGCGCACACGCTCGCGGCGCCGGGCAAGACGCTGCTCCTGTTCGACGAAGCCGAGGATCTGTTCAACGGGCGGCTTGAGAGTTCAAACTCTCGCGTGTTCATTCACCGGTTGCTTGAGCGCATGGCGACGCCGGTGATCTGGACGGCGAACAACATCGACGTGCTTGGCCCCGCTGTATTGCGCCGCATGACCATGTGCATCGAATTGAAACTGCCCGGCCAGACGACGCGTGCGCGCCTTTGGCGGCGAATGGGCGAAGCGGAAGGCGTCATGCTGCCTGAGGCGGACGCCATGCGTCTCGCCCGGCTCGTGCCGGCGGCGCCTGCGGTCGCCTCGACCGCGCTGCGCGCGACACGGCTCGCCGGCGGGGACGTCGAGACGGCGCGGCTCATCGTCGAAGGCGTCGCGCGGGCGGTGCATGGCGGCGGCCTGCCGGCGCCGGAACCCCAGCTCGACGCCCTCTATGATCCTGACCTCGTCAACGCCGATTGCGATCTCGCGGCGTTGACGACAAGCCTGCTGCGTCCGGGGGCGTCTCGCGCGGTGTCTTTCCTGCTCTGCGGGCCGCCCGGCGCCGGCAAGAGCGCCTGGGCGCGCCATCTGGCGGCGCAAATGGGTCTGCCGGTGCTGCACAAAAGGGCTTCCGATCTGTTGGACCGGCACGTCGGCGGGACAGAGCATAACATCGCTGCGGCATTCGCCGAAGCCCGCGAGACGCGCGCCTTCCTGGTGTTTGATGAGGCGGACAGCCTCTTGCAGGAACGCGCAGGCGCCGTTCGAAGCTGGGAGATCACACAGGTCAACGAAATGCTGACCTGGATGGAGCAGCATGCGTCGCCGTTTGCGTGCACGACCAATCTGGCCGACCGCCTCGACCAGGCGAGTCTGCGCCGGTTCATGGTCAAGATCCGGTTCGACTTCATGACGAAGGCGCAGGCGCAGCTGGCCTTCCTGCGCTGTTTTGGCCTCGACGCTCCTGATGGCCTCGATGAACTCGACACGCTGACGCCGGCCGATTTTTCCCTTGTGCGACGTCGTGCGGCGTTGACGGGAGAGGAGCCAGATCCTACGACGCTTTCGCGCCTCCTCGCCGATGAGTGCGCCGGGCGAACGGCCAGGCCGTCCGGCATGGGCTTCATCGCCCGGGCTGCGCGCTGATTGTGGCGGTTCGCGGAGGTTGGATCTCTCGGCCGATGCGCTATGAACCCTCGCAACGCCTGTTCCGGCTTGCCCGATCGCTGGCGGCAAGCCGCATCGGCCTGACCCTCGATGAAATGGCCGCCGAGATCGAAGTCAGCCGGAGAACCGCCGAGCGGTTGCGCGACGTGTTGGCGAATATGTTCCCCGAAATGGCGCCATGGGACGATGAAGAGCGGGTGCGGCGCTGGCGATTGCCGGGAAGCGCGCTGGTCGGCGTCATCGAACCCCGGGCCGAGGCGGTGGCGGCGATCGAGGTTTCGGCGCGGGAATGCGCCCTCCGGGGCGAGACCGAGCGCGCCGCGCTGTTGCGCGAAGCGTCGACCTCGTTGAAAGGCGTCATGCGGCCGGACGCCCTGCGTCGCTCGGAGCCCGATGTCGCCGCGCTGATGGAGGCCGAGGGCGTCGCGATGCGGCCGGGGCCGCGGCCGCTGCTCACGTCAGGCGTGCTGCCGACGCTGCGCCGGGCGATCCTCGGCATGCAGCTCGTGGTCATCCGATACGCCGGGTCGCATTCCGAGGAGCCGGCGACGCGCATCCTCTGCCCTTATGGCATTCTCCATGGCGGCCGCGGGTGGCTCGTCGCCCACGTCGACTCCCTGCCGGAAATGCGGCTGTGGCGACTCGACCGCATCGTCTCGCTCGATCTGCTCGATCGCAGCTTCACGCGCCGCGAGGACTTCGACCTCGCCGCCTATGCGGCGCAGTCCTTCGGCGTGTTTCAGGAGGAGCCGGTCGACGTCGTGCTGCGCTTCGCCCCGGCGGCCGCGAACGCCGCCGCCGGCTGGCGGTTTCATCCCTCGCAAAGCGTCGAGCGCGATACGGACGGCGCGCTGATCGTGCGCTTTTGCGCCGGCGGCATGCTGGAGATGTGTTGGCATCTGTTTACCTGGGGAGATGCGGTCGACGTGTTGGCGCCGCAACAGTTGCGCGCGAAGCTCGCGGCGCTCGCCGGCGCGGCGGCGGCGCATCATGGCAAGCCTGTCGTTCCCTTTGGACACGCAAAGACTTGAAATAGGACGCCCGACGCGGCAGGAGCGCCGCGGCCGCCGGCGTGGCGTGCTCTGCCTGACAGAATATGACGGCGGATGACAACATTGGAGTGTGCGGTGTCTGTAGATGATTGCGATCTGCTCGGCCCGGATCAGTTGGGCCAATTTGATAAATCGACCGTCATCGGAATGAAGCTGCTGGTTTTGGCCGAATGGGTGCGCAGGTCCGACCGCGTGCTGGAGGAAGGGGAAAACCCTGGCAAAATGCCGGTGCTCGCCATGCCGCCGATGCAACGGTCCGCCGTATGGCGGCCTAAACAGGTGCTCGATCTTTGGGACTCGCTGATGCGCGGCCTCCCGATCGGAACTTTTTATCTCCTAGACTATCGTAAAGCATGCCCGGGCAATGCGAGAAATGTAGTTTCGTTTGACAGCAACAAAACAACGCCGTCAGAATTTCCGGGCTTTGATCTGCTCGACGGCCAGCAGCGCTTGCGCGCCCTTTGCCTCGGCGTCCTTGGCCTTGGAAAGGACGAGCGGTGTCTTTGGGTCGATCTCGGCGCAAAAGCGGCGTCAGGGCTCCCGCGCCTTTACTTGACCTCGGCGGCTCAGCCGTTCGGCTACGATCCGGACACCGGGAGCAAATATGGAGTAAGTAAGCGACGCAGCGCGCGCAAAAATGTCGAACTGTCGACGCAGGACGCGACCGTCGAACAGATGATCAGAGATCGGAAGGCCATTTTGGTCAAAGAGGAAGGTGAACTTCGGATAGCCTATGACCGCGAGTTGTTCGGCGGACCGATCGCCCCTGAAGGCGTCCAGATTGGCCAGCCGCCGCTTCCCTTTGGCGCGACGGCCGGCAAGACTTTCAAACTTCACAAACTGCTTGCGGCGTGGCGTAAGCGTTCGCCGCTCAATGATGAGAAAGGGATCGAGGCTCTCCGTGAGAAGACGAAGTGCGATATCTCAGAATCACATTCCATTATTGATGCAGCGGTGCTCAAAGCGCTGCATCAGGCCTTCCTTAAGGTCGAGGACGCGCAAGTGGCGCTGTTGTGCGTCGATCCGACAAAATTCGACGACAAAGGAGAAGACCTTCTCATGCTGTTCGGGCGGATCGGAGCTGGCGGCGCTCCACTCACCCATGATGAGCAGCTGTTTTCGATTTACAAGCACCACTATCCGCAAATTCGCGATACTGTGAACGATATATTTGACAACGTCGGCCGCGTGCTGCCGCCGATCAAAATCGCGGTGACAGCATTGCGCATTGCAAATGCGGGCTTACATGAACAGCCTGATCAGGGTAATGGTGCGCCGAGCGTCCAGGATTTCGCCAAGGAAATGGCCGAGCGTTCGAGCGATCTGCGCGACGGGCTTCTGAAATTGATTCCTATGACGGGAGCTTCCGGCGACGGTGCGGAACAGGGACTTTTCTTCAGCAGCTTCGCGAGGGTCAGAGAACTATTGTCCCATGCGCCAAAGGCTGGCAGCTTCTGGGCGCCCGATGTCATGTTGGCCCAGCTACCGGCGGAACTTTGGCAAGTCCTCATCTTCTGGGCGACGAGGCGTCCGGACTCCGACTCTTGGGAGCAATCGCGTCGCGAAGCGGTCCGCTTCGCGTTATTTTGGCGCCTGAGCGTTGAAAACGACGAGAAAGCCGCAAACAGGTCCTTCAGATATCTCAAGCAACGCCAAAGCAAGACCCTCGAAAATTTCCCCGGCGCCGACCTTTATCGACTTCTCACCGGAGAAGCAGGAGGCGAAAGCTGTGCGACTGCCCTGATCTCGCCCGACCAGTTCCGAAATCAGCGTCGCCAGGACCAGGATGAGTCGATTTGGCGATCAGACGGAGAGCGATTTGGCGAGCACGCACATCGGAACGTTATCGCCTCCAACTGGTGGCGGTCGAAAAAAATGTTGCCCTGGCTGCAGCGCGACTACATCCGGGCGAAGTTTCCGGGATATGCGCCGCTCTCCGATCATGAGGACGACCTTCCCTATGACGTTGATCATATATGTCCGAAGAGTGATTGGAGGCTAGATTGGAGAAAGGAAAATAGTGACCGCTTTGACAAAATTGACGAGCCTGCCTTCAAGGCCATGCGAGACAATCGAGATGCTCTCGGCGATGGAGTTGGCAATTTGCGCCTGATCGCCTCGTGGGAAAACCGGCACGACCAGGATGCTCCAGTCGCCGGAAAAATGCGTTTTGTCGGGAATGACGCTGAACCTACTCAGGACGAGCTGAACGCGATGAAGGATTCAGCATTTCCGTTAGAGGACCGGGGCTTGTGGTTACGTGCGTCGGGAACAGACAGGAAATGGACCATGTACAGGCTTGCTGCATTCCAACAAGCCGTGGAGCGGCGCGCCGTGTGGCTATATAAGCGCTTCTACGATGATCTCGGTTACGAGTGCTGGACCTCACGGCGTGAGAACGACGCGCCGCCGGAGTGAAGATTGATGGATCAAGCGCCAGCAGCCATATCGCTGTTTCGTGCGACGGCGTGATCGGCGGCTGCCGCGCAACTGAACCCCGCCGGGTTTGCCGGTGGCTGATTGATGCTAGGCCGTGTTGACGAATAGGATTTCCATTTTGGCAAGGTTCTGATTCAAGGTCGCTTTCACGGGAGGCGGGCTTGATTCGGGGATTGATGTCGGATGAGGAATGGGCGTGTTTTGAGCCGTTCGTGACGGTTCGCGGCGCGCATGGCGGTCGGCGGCCGAGAGACCGTCGCCTCGTTCTCGATGGAATTTTCTGGATCGCCCGGACGGGCGCGCAGCGGCGCGATCTGCATGAGCATTTCGGCAAGTGGTGGTCGGTCTGCCGACAGTTCCGGCGCCGGACCCTGTCCGGGTTGTGGGACGTCCTGCTCGACGCCTTCAACGAGACCGGGGGCGTCGGCGAGAGCGTTCAGATGATCGACTCGACCATCGTCCGGGCGCATCATTGCGCCGCCGGCGCTAAAGGGGGACTTCGCGTCAGGGTCTTGGGCGCTCAAGAGGTGGCGTCACGGCCAAAAATCACCTCCGCACGAACGGCGAAGGATTGCCCATGGCGGCCGAGATCACGGCGGGCGAGGTCTCCGATTATTTGGGCTTCGACCCCTTGATGGAGGCGGAAGGGCCGCAGGCCAAGGTCGTGTTGGCTGATCGCGGCCATGATTCGGACCGTATTCGCAAAACTCTGGAGGAAAGAGGCGCCGCGAGCGTCATGCCGACCCGCCGGAGCCGCAAGATCCAAATCCCCGTCGACGGCTACATCTACGTCCTACGCGACCGCATTGAGCGCTGCTTCAGCAGGCTCAAGAATGCGCGACGCCTGGCGACCCGATACGACAAGACCGCAGCCAGCTATCTCGGCTTCGTCCAGATCGCCGCGATCCGCATATGGACCCGCACATTTGTCAACAGAACCTACGGCTTTGTTGCCATCCCTTGAAGCCGACGAAGCGGAGCGAGGGGGCCGAGCGGGATCAGCTCGAAGCTCATCAGATGGGCTTGGCCGAGCGGCAGCTTCTCAAGCATCTCATGGGCAACCACGGGATCGGTGACGTTCAGGATGAACACGACCCCATTGCCGTTCTGCTGCGAGTACCATTGGTCGATCTTGCCATCCAGATAGAGATTGGCTGTATCGCGAACCTCGTCCGGAAGGATTTCAAAGACTTTCTGCCGATCGACACCGGGGTTGAGGGTTCCGATGGCCAGAATTTTTGTCGTCGGTGTCGGTTGCATGGCGGCTTGTCCATATCCAGTCGTTGCGGTGGTGAGGCCGAGTATCATTGCGAAACCGGCGGCGAGAGAGAACTTCATTTTCTTTTCCTTTGTTGGTGGCTGACAGACGAAGTTGACTTAGAGCGCCTAACAAAACCATTTGCTAACCATGTTTGGCGGATCGTCTGGGCATGGCCAAGAAGCTGCCGCCCGACGCGGGACTGTCAGCTAGTTTGTGCCTGAGGCCGTTTTGCTTTGTCACTGGATGACGAAGCGTTCGCCGAAGACGACGGCGAATTGCGTTTTAGCGTCGACCCATTCGCGCGGCGGCCGTTTCCAGTCGGCGGCGGCGTGGTTCAAAACAAGATATAGCAGTTTCATCGCGGCGTCGTCATTGGGGAAATGGCCGCGCGTTCGCACCGCTCGCCGCAACTTGGCGTTCAAGGCCTCGATGGCGTTGGTCGTGTAGATGATCCGGCGCACGCTTTCCGGGTAGGCGAAGAACGGAACGACGTGCTCCCAGGCGCGTCGCCAGCTCTGCGCGATGGCCGGATGCTTCCTGCCCCAGAAGCCGGCGTCGAAATCTTCAAGGGCCTTGCGGCCGGCGTCGGCGTCTTTCGCCCGGTAGATCGCCCGCAGCGCCGGCACGACCGGCTTGCGATCCTTCCAGGAGACGAACTCCAGCGAATGGCGGATCAAATGCACGATGCAGGTCTGCACGATGGCCTGCGGAAAGACGGCGCTGATCGCCTCGGGGACTCCTTTGAGGCCGTCGACCACGGCGATCAGAATGTCACTGAGGCCGCGGTTCTTCACTTCGTTCATCACCCGCAGCCGGAATTTGGCTCCTTCCGTCTGCTCGATCCAAAGCCCGAGCATCCCCTTGGCGTCGTCCGGCAGAACGCCGAGGGCGATGTAGACGGCCTTGTTATAGCCATGCGATGATTCTCCATTTTCCATCAGCATGGCCCCAAGCACAGAATTTCTGACAGTCCCGCGTGGCGGCGCGACATCTCGAGAAAAGACGCCGAAGCGCCGGCCTCAGCCGAAAATCGATCGGACAAGCCGGGGCCGTCGCCACAGCCGCTACGCCGACAAAGACCTCACAAGCATCCACTCGACTTAGCAAAGGACCCGGCATGGCGATCTATGCGCATTCTGCTCCCTCGCCCGACGCGCCGGCGGAGCTTTTGGCCGATCATCTGGAGCAGGTCGCCCGACTTGCGCGGCAGCGCGGGGAAAAATTCGGCGCGGGCGACTGGGCGGAGACCGCGGCGCGGCTGCACGACTTCGGCAAGGTCGATCCCAAATTTCAGTCCCGCCTCAATGGCTCGCGCGAGCCTTTCGACCACTCAGGGCCGGGCGGCGCGCTCGCGTCGCGCCTCTATCATCCCCACGTCGCCGCGATCCTCGCGCCGATCATCGCCGGTCACCACACGGGACTGATGGACGCGACGCATGACGGCGAGGCGCCGGCCGGATCGATCACCCCGCTCGACGAGCGGCTGAAGGGCTGCGTCGCGCGCCTCGACGCACAGAAAAAGGCGTGGGAGGCGGAAGGCCTCTCCTATCCGCCGCAGCCGACGCCGTCGCGGCTCGCGACGCGCAGGGAAAACGACCGCGAGCGCGCCTTCGAGGCCGCGGCGTTTACCTTCTCCTTCTTTGCGCGCATGGTTTTCTCGACGCTTGTCGACGCCGACTTCATCGCGACGGAAAGCTTTTATGGCGAGAAGGACAGAGGCTTTTCCGACGTCTCGCTCGTCGACCTCAAGGCGCGGCTCGACGCCTATTTGCTGGAACGGAGCGAGAGCGCGCGGCGGAAGCGGCCCGGCGTCGTCAACGACGTCCGCGCGAAGGTGCTCGCCGCCTGCCGCTGCGCGGCGCAGCAGGCGCAAGGCGTCTTCACGCTCGCCGCTCCGACCGGCGCAGGCAAGACGCTCGCTTCGCTCGCCTTCGCGCTCGACCATGCGATCACCCATGGGCTCGACCGCGTCATCGTCGTCATTCCCTACACTTCCGTCGTCGAGCAGACCGCCGGCGTTTTTCGCGACGCGCTCAACCGCGACGACGTCGTTCTGGAGCATCATGGCGCCTTCGACGACGAGAAGCTCTCGCGCGAGGCGCCGGAAATGCAATTCAAGCTGCGGCTCGCGCAGGAGAACTGGGACGCCCCGATCGTCGTCACCACAGCCGTCCAGTTCTTCGAGAGCCTGTTTCACAACAGGACGTCGCGCTGCCGCAAGCTGCATAACATCGCGCGAAGCGTGGCGATCCTCGACGAAGCGCAGACGCTGCCCATATCCGTGCTGCGGCCGATCCTCGTGGCGATCGACGAGCTCGCCCGCAACTACAGAACGAGCGTCGTCCTCTCCACCGCGACGCAGCCGGCCGTTCTGGAAAACGCGGCCTCGGACAGGTCCTTCCCAGGTGGCCTGCGCGACGTCCGCCCCATTCTGCAGGACGAGACCCGGCTCTTTGAAATCTTGCGGCGCGTCGAGATCGAGAACGCCGGCCCGCTCGACGACGCGGCTCTCGCCGAGAGAATCGGCGAGGCGGACCAGATCCTGACCATCGTCAACACGCGGCGCCATGCGCGAGAGCTCTTTCGCCGGATCGCCGGGCTTGAGGGCGCCCGGCATCTTTCGACCATGATGTGCGCCGCCCACCGCGCCGCGGCGCTGGCGCGGATCAGGGAAGATCTCAAAGCGAAACGCCCCGTCAGGGTCGTCTCGACTTCGTTGATCGAGGCGGGCGTCGATATTGATTTTCCTCTGGTCATGCGCGCCGCGGCGGGCCTCGACCAGATCGCCCAGGCGGCCGGGCGCTGCAACCGCGAGGGCGAGCGCGCCCGCGAGGAAAGTTTCGTCACTGTCTTCGAATCCGAAGACGCCTATCGGCACAAGGAGATGGAGCAGCGCTGGGCGGCGACGAAATCTGTCCTGAGGCGCCTGGAAAACGGCGAACTGCCCGGCGCGCCGCTCGATCCGCCGGCGATCGAAGCCTATTTCAACGAGTGGTTCTGGACGAAGGACCGCCGCGAATTCGACCAGAACGGCCTGCTTGAGCTGCTCGCCGCCTATGCGCCGCGAAGGAAAGGCGAGGCGCTCAAGCTGCCGATGGAGTCGCTCGCGCGGCGTTTCAGCATGATCGACGACGCCATGGCGCCGATCATCATTCCCTTCGACGAGACGGCGCGCGAGCTCATCAACGCCTTGCGCCACGCGCAAAACGTCGGCGGCCTCGCGCGCAAGCTGCAGCGCTATCTTGTCAACATGCCGCCGCGCGACCGATCCGCCTTAATCCACCGTGGAGCGGCGGAAATCATTCGGCCCGACCAATTTGGCGAGCAGTTCGTGGTTCTCCCCGACCTTTCGCTTTACCGCGACGATGTTGGGCTTGACGTCTCCGATCCAACCTTCACTGAGGCGGGCTCGCTGGTGACGTAGGATCACAACTTACTTGAAATGCACTATGAGTCGCGCTACGACAGTCTCCGTCGAGGAGAAAACGATGCTGACCTTGCTCGGGGGACGATTTTCCTTGCTCGGGGGACGATTTTTTAGGGCTGGCCGATTTCATTTTTGGCTCAAGGCTGGAATTGAAATGTCGATCGGCGACCGTGCCGATGCGGCCGTTTCCGATCGGAAGAGCCATTTGATTGGCGGCAAGGAGCCGCCGAAAGACGCCCTGGATCCGATCGAACCCAACGCCGTCGGGACGCGCTCAATCTGACGTCTCCTTGTGGATTGCAACAAGTAGGTTGTGAAGAACGTTTAAACGTTCAGGGCGGTCCGCTTCTGGCGGATCGCCCACCCTCCTGCCACAAAAATATCCTGTTGATGAATGCGCCGGCGCATTGCGCGCCTGAGCGCAAGCGTCACCATCGCGCCATTGCAGAGGGGGCGCCCATGGCGGAGCCGGACAGGGATTTCGGTTTAAAATTACACGTCTGGGGCGAGCGCGCCTGTTTTACGCGACCGGAGATGAAGGTCGAGCGCGTCTCATATGACGTGATCACTCCTTCCGCCGCGCGCGGAATTCTCGAGGCGATTCACTGGAAGCCGGCGATCCGCTGGATCGTCGACCGCATCCATGTGTTGCGGCCGATCCGCTTTGAAAGCGTCAGGCGCAATGAAGTCGGCTCGAAGATCTCCGAATCCGCGGCCCGCGCGGCGATGCGGTCCGGCCACCTCGATGGTCTCGCCCTCGCCGTCGACGAGGATCGGCAACAGCGCGCGTCGACCGTGCTGCGCGACGTGGCCTATGTCATCGAGGCGCATTTCGAGCGTACGGCGAGATGGGGAGCGGACGACAATGACGCCAAGCATGTCGACATGGCCCGGCGGCGCGCCGCGGCCGGCCAGTGCTTCCAGCGGCCCTGTCTCGGCACGCGTGAATTCGCCGCCGACTTTTCGCTGCTCGACGGCGCCATGCCCGCGCCGCACGAAAGCCTCCTCGGGCGACGCGATCTCGGCTATATGTTGCTCGACATTGATTTCTCCGCCGGGGCCACGCCGGTGTTCTTCCGCGCCGAGATGGTCGATGGCGTGATCTCGCCGCCGCGCCTTGAGGATGCCGAGGCGCGCCGATGAGCATGCTGGCCGCCCTCATGCGCCGCTACGAGCGCATGGCCGCGCGGGGCAAGGCGCCGGTCACGGGCTATTCCGCAGAGAAGATCGGCTTCAACGTCGTTCTCGACAAGACCGGCGCGGTCGTCGACGTCGCGCCGCTCGGAACGATCGTCAGAGGCAAAAGCGCCCCGCGCGTCATGAGCGTGCCGCAACCCGTGAAGCGCGCATCCGGCGTCGCCGCAAATCTCCTGTGGGACAAGACGAGCTATGTGTTCGGCGCAGCCGATCCGGGCAAGCCGTCGAAGCGCGCCGAGCGCTCTGGGCAAAAGCCGGGAGCGGCGGAGTTCGACGCGTTCGCCCGCCGCCAGCGCGAGGCGATCGGCGAGACCTCCGACGATGGCCTCAGGGCGCTGCTCGCCTTTCTTGAGAACTGGGATTCTGAGCGCTACGCGAGCCTGCCGCACGCGCGGGACATGCTCGACGCCAATGTCGTCTTCAGCCTCGACGGCGACAAGGGCTGGCTGCACGATCGTCCGGCGGCGCACGCGCTGGTGGCGCGCGCAGGCGGCGACGGCGCCACGGGCTTCTGCCTCGTGCGCGGCGAGGAGGCGCCGGTCGCCCGCCTGCATCCGTCGATCAAGGGGGTGCGCGGCGCGCAATCCTCCGGCGCATCGATCGTATCGTTCAACCAGACCTCTTTCACCTCCTACGGCAAGGAGCAGGGCGACAACGCCCCCGTCTCGGAATACGCCGCATTCGCCTATTCGAGCGCGCTCAACATGCTGCTCGCCGACAGGCGCCATCGCGTGCAGATCGGCGACGCCTCGGTCGTGTTCTGGGCCGAGGCTGACGAGGGGGAGGACGCCGCCCCTGTCGAAGAGGTGTTCGGCTCGTTTTTCGGCGGCGCCTCCTTTGAGGCGGAAGAGGAGACGCCGGACGCGCCGAGCGCAAACGCGCAGGAGCGCGACCTCCTCGCCGCGCTCGACCAGATTGCGCATGGGCAGGCTCCCGGGCGGTCAATCGATCCCGCGACGAAATTCTATGTCCTCGGCCTCTCGCCCAACGCCGCCCGCATCTCCGTGCGGTTCTGGCTCGACACGACGATCGAGCAGCTCGCGGAGAAGCTTGCGCGGCATTTCGAGGATTTGCGGCTTGAGCCGCCAGCGTGGAAAAATAGCGGGGCGCCAACGATAAAGCGCTTAATTTATTGCCTCGCGGCGATTCGCCGGAACAGTGACGGCACTATAAAAATAATGACGAGCGACGAAAATCTTCGGTTTGAGCATGCTAACGCACATATCGCAGGAGAGCTGGCGCGGGCAATTCTCACGGGAGCGCGCTATCCTCTATCTATTCTTTCTACGCTCCTTATGCGGCTACGCGTGGATCGAGAAATAACACCACTGCGTGTTGCCCTGATCAAAGGTTCGCTTTGCCGATCATACGAGGGGATGCCTGTGTCAATCGACATTCAAGAGCGTAATATAGCTTACCGTCTAGGAAGGCTCTTTGGGATCTTAGAACGAATGCAAGCAGCTGCGCTCGGGCGACGAAACGCGACAATCCGCGACAAATTCTACGCGACAGCCTCAGCCACGCCCGCACGTGTGTTCCCAGCCCTAATCAGGAACGCAAAAAATCACTCAAAATCAATCCGTTCGAAAGTCGGCCCGGGATTGGCGGAATGGTTCGAAGACCGAATTGCCGAAGTTCTAAACGGACCTACGTTTGAATTCCCGAGGACGCTTTCACTCGATTGGCAAGGTCGATTTGCTATCGGTTACTACCATCAACGCGAAGCATTCAACAAAAAAACTGCGGCGGCCCCTATCGATTTGGATATTGCTGAGAATGTCGACGCCGACGAGGAATGATTCCATGCCCGCCATCAGCCATCGCTATGATTTCGTCTATCTCTTCGACGTCGCCAACGGCAATCCGAATGGGGATCCCGACGCCGGAAACATGCCGCGCCTCGATCCCGAAACCGGCCTTGGCCTCGTCACCGACGTCTGCCTCAAGCGCAAGGTCCGTAATTTCGTCGCCATGGCGCGCGGCGACGAGCCGGGGCATCGCATTTATATGGCTGAGCGCGCCGTCCTCAACCTCCAGCACCGCGAGGCCTACGCCGCGCTCGGGCTCGAGTCCGAAAAGAAAAAGCTGCCGAAGAAGGACGGTGACGCCCGCGCCCTCACCCGGTGGATGTGTGACAACTTCTACGATATTCGCGCCTTCGGCGCGGTGATGTCGACGGAAGTCAATGTCGGCCAAGTGCGCGGGCCCGTCCAGCTCACCTTCGCGCAGTCTCTCGACCCGATCGTGCCGCTCGAAATATCGATCACCCGCTCCTCCGTCACCAACGAAGCCGACGCGCTGAAAAACGACCGCACCATGGGCCGCAAACACATCGTGCCTTATGGGCTCTACCGCGCGCATGGCTTCGTTTCTGCTCGCCTCGCCAATGATTCGCGCAAGGGCACGGGCTTTTCCGAGGATGATCTCGCCCTGTTCTGGCGCGCGCTTGCAGAAATGTTCGACCATGACCGGTCCGCCGCGCGCGGCGAGATGACCGCGCGACGCCTGATCGTGTTCGAGCACGAAAGCGATCTTGGCGACGCGCCTGCGCACAAGCTTTTCGAGCGGGTGAGCGTCGCGCGGGCCAATGGCGCCGAAGGTCCGCCGCGGTCTTATGCCGATTATCGCGTGGCGGTAGACGACGCCGATCTGCCGGCGCGGGTGAAACTGTTGGAGCTTGTCTGAGATGGAGGTGGCGGAGGAGGAGTTCATCCCGTTGTCCGCGCTTCAGCACATGCTCTATTGCCCACGCCAGTGCGCGCTCATTCATGTCGAGCAGGTTTGGAGCGAGAATCGCTTCACCGCCGAGGGGCGGATACTGCACGAGCGCGCCGACGAGCCGGGCGGCGCACGGCGCCGGGGCGCGCGGATCGCGCGCGCCATGCCGATCCGCTCCCGCGCGCTCGGTGTGTCGGGCGTCGCCGATATAGTCGAGCTTAGAGAGATCGAAGGACGATCGCGTCCCTTTCCGGTCGAATATAAGCGCGGCTCGCCAAAAGCGCATCGCGCGGATGAAGTCCAACTCTGCGCCCAGGCTTTCGCGCTCGAGGAGATGTTCGACGTCGAGACGCCCGAGGGCGCGCTGTTTTATGGCGAGACGCGGCGGCGTGTCGTGGTCGCCTTCGACGCGCCGCTACGCGATCTGACGCGTGAGACGGCGGTCGCCGCGCGCGCCATGATTCTCTCCGGATCGACGCCTCACGCCGTCTATGAAGCCAGGCGCTGCCGCGCGTGCTCGCTTCTTGAAGTCTGCGCGCCAAAGGCGACGGCCGACGGCGGCCATGTGGCGCGCTGGATCGAGCGGATGGCGGGAGTGTGAGATGGTCGATCGCCGCTACCTCAACACACTCTATGTCTCGACGGAAGGCGCCTATCTGCGCAAAGACGGGGAGAATGCGGTGGTGGAGATCGACGGCGTCGAACGGCTGCGCGCGCCATTACACAAACTCGGCGCGATCGCGCCCATGGGCCGCGTAGGTGTTTCGACCGGCCTGGTGGCGGCGGCGATGGAGTCAGGGATCGCCATCACGTATTTTTCCGAGAGCGGCCGCTTTCTTGCGCGTGTCGAGGGTCCGGTTTCTGGAAATGTGCTGTTGCGCCGAGATCAGTTTCGAGCGCATGAAAGCGGCGAGACAAGCGTGAAATTCGCAGCGGCGATCGTCATCGCCAAGACCTCGAATCAGCGTGCTGTGCTACAGCGCGCCTTGCGCGACCATGGAGCGGTGTTGGAGCCGACCCAGCGCGGCGCGCTCGAAAATGTCGTCGACGCGCTGGCGGATGCTGCACGGCGTTGTCTGAAGTCGCGTCCGCTCGACGAGGTGCGTGGAATTGAGGGCGAGGCCGCCCGTGGCTATTTCAGCGTCTTCGATCTGTTGATCCGGACGGGCGACGAAGGCCTTCGTTTCAAAGCGCGTTCGCGTCGTCCTCCTCTCGACCCCATCAACGCCTTGCTGTCCTTTCTATATACTCTGCTTGTCCACGACTGCCGTTCGGCGTTGGAAGGCGTGGGGCTCGACCCCGCGGTCGGCTTTCTTCATCGGCTGCGTCCCGGCCGTCCAAGCCTTGCGCTCGACTTGATGGAGGAATTACGACCGCACGTCGCTGACAGGCTCGCGCTGACGCTTCTCAATCGTGGAGAATTGGGCGCGCGCGATTTTCGCGCATTCGACAATGGCGCGACGCTTCTTGAGGACGCCGCGAGAAAGCGTGTGCTGATCGCCTATCAGGAGCGAAAGCGCGAGGAGATCGAACATCCCTTTTTGAAGGAGAAGACGCCGATCGGATTGCTGCCGCATCTTCAGGCTCAACTCCTGGCGAAGGCCGTGCGCGGAGATCTTGACGGATATCCGCCGATGATCTGGAAATAGGCGCGGTCGTGATGGTGCTTGTCAGCTATGACGTCGAGACGACGACGTCTGCGGGCCGCAGGAGATTGCGTCGGATCGCCAAAGCTTGCCGCGACCTTGGCCAGCGCGTGCAATATTCGGTGTTCGAATGCGAAGTCGATCCCGCGCAGTGGACGACGTTGCGCGCGCGTCTTGTCAAAGAGATGGACGCCGAAAAGGACAGCTTGCGCTTCTACTTCCTGGGCGCGAATTGGCGTCGCCGGGTGGAGCACGTCGGCGCGAAGCCAGCCGTCGATTTCGACGCGCCGATGATCTTATGAATCCTGTTTGACAATCTCTCTCGTTTTCCTGAGCGCGAACCGCAAGCGGCCTCGACCCACGACTGCGGTTCGCGGCGCAGAATGCCCTTTTATAACAAAGCCGTACTGCTTTGATCGACGGTCGCCCCGACGCATCGAGGCCATGCTATGTGGGTTCGCGCGAGAGAAGCCATTTTCTTTGTGGCCTCCATGCGTTACGAAACGGGGGTCGCCCCTCGCGCAGGGGCGTGGATTGAAACACAGACGCGGCGATCTTGTTAGCCTTTGCAATTGTCGCCCCTCGCGCAGGGGCGTGGATTGAAACCTCATCCGCGCACCTCATAGATGTGCTCGAATTTCCGGTCGCCCCTCGCGCAGGGGCGTGGATTGAAACCTGCGGCGCGGCCTGACGCCTAATCAGGCCGCGAGTCGCGCCCCTCGCGCAGGGGCGTGGATTGAAACGCCGCCATGTCCATCAGGGCTATCTGTAGTATTGCGTCGCCCCTCGCGCAGGGGCGTGGATTGAAACACAATCAACGCGACGGCGCTCGTCACCTTTTTAGCGTGTCGCCCCTCGCGCAGGGGCGTGGATTGAAACTGCCCGATGCCGGTCGGATCGCTGTTGGCGAACGCCGGTCGCCCCTCGCGCAGGGGCGTGGATTGAAACGGCTCCATCACTGATGCGCCTACCTATGTCACCGGGTCGCCCCTCGCGCAGGGGCGTGGATTGAAACCACGCGCCGGCCGGGGCGCAGCTTGTCGTAGAGTCGCCCCTCGCGCAGGGGCGTGGATTGAAACTCCTCAAATGATGCAATCGCCCAGTCGAAAAGGGTCGCCCCTCGCGCAGGGGCGTGGATTGAAACTACGTACCTAGTTTAGTTTGACACTAGAAGGGGGGTCGCCCCTCGCGCAGGGGCGTGGATTGAAACTCAAACAGGCCTGGGAGCTCCTCACGGACGAGGCGGTCGCCCCTCGCGCAGGGGCGTGGATTGAAACATAATCGACCCCACCTTGGACAATGAAGCCGAGGTGTCGCCCCTCGCGCAGGGGCGTGGATTGAAACTTGGCCGCGTTGGAAGATATGCCGGGAGCGCTAACGTCGCCCCTCGCGCAGGGGCGTGGATTGAAACATCTCCAGCGCCTGAGCTTCGGCGGCAAGGTGGCGTCGCCCCTCGCGCAGGGGCGTGGATTGAAACGACCTTGTTGAGCCCGCTCATCGTGCGGCCCCGCGTCGCCCCTCGCGCAGGGGCGTGGATTGAAACATCGCGACCCCGATCCCCTACTCGTTCCAGCCGAGTCGCCCCTCGCGCAGGGGCGTGGATTGAAACAAGGCTGCGAGCGTGTGGCTCGAGCCCCTGCCGGAGTCGCCCCTCGCGCAGGGGCGTGGATTGAAACATGTCCTCTAATTAGAGGACATTTGCTAGCTTGTGTCGCCCCTCGCGCAGGGGCGTGGATTGAAACATCGTCCTGATGCGGGGCGAGCATTGAGCGGCCTGTCGCCCCTCGCGCAGGGGCGTGGATTGAAACGTCAGCATATGTGTTCCCCGGCATGGCCTGCTGGAAGTCGCCCCTCGCGCAGGGGCGTGGATTGAAACACCCCCTGCTCCTTGAAGAACGACTCGATCTGTCCGGTCGCCCCTCGCGCAGGGGCGTGGATTGAAACATGGAACCTGTTGACCATTTCCCGGCTGACCACCAGTCGCCCCTCGCGCAGGGGCGTGGATTGAAACATCACGAAATAAGCCGCTCCGGCGATCAACACGACGGTCGCCCCTCGCGCAGGGGCGTGGATTGAAACAGGTTCAGCGGGCGCCTCTGGTTCTGGCGCCGGCGTCGCCCCTCGCGCAGGGGCGTGGATTGAAACTCGCTCAGTTTAGATCAGATGGCCGCCGTGGAAGCGGTCGCCCCTCGCGCAGGGGCGTGGATTGAAACAAACTCGCGGCCGTCGTCCATGCCGAGCTCAACGCGTCGCCCCTCGCGCAGGGGCGTGGATTGAAACGTAACGTTGCTCGTCGCTGTGGCGGCCTGTTTGTTTGTCGCCCCTCGCGCAGGGGCGTGGATTGAAACCGCTGCGCCCGCGACTCGCCGATCGGGAATATGTCGTCGCCCCTCGCGCAGGGGCGTGGATTGAAACGTCCATCGCCGCTTCGCGTAGTTCCGGCCGCGCAAGTCGCCCCTCGCGCAGGGGCGTGGATTGAAACCCATTCGCCGCCGCGCATGGACGGTAGATCGGCTGGTCGCCCCTCGCGCAGGGGCGTGGATTGAAACACGACCGGGAGGCGCTGACGAGTGTCTGGTTACAGGGTCGCCCCTCGCGCAGGGGCGTGGATTGAAACTACGAGGCGCTGCAGGCGGCCGTGCTCGGACACAGGGTCGCCCCTCGCGCAGGGGCGTGGATTGAAACCCGCTGTTGTCGAAATAGATCGACTGCACCGCGTGAAGTCGCCCCTCGCGCAGGGGCGTGGATTGAAACTTCATGGAGCGACAGAAGCGCCCTCAAAAAGAGAAGTCGCCCCTCGCGCAGGGGCGTGGATTGAAACGGAGCGTAATCGCTCTAGAGCGCCTGCGCGCGCTGTCGCCCCTCGCGCAGGGGTGTGGATTGAAACAGCCGCTTCCGCCTCGCCGACTTCCAGATGACAACGTCGCCCTCGCGCAGGGGCGTGGATTGAAACTGATCCGCAACATCGTCAAGGGGATCGGTATCAACCGTCGCCCCTCGCGCAGGGGCGTGGATTGAAACTTCTCGGTCCAGTGCGATCGGGTGAGACGCAGGTCGAGGTCGCCCCTCGCGCAGGGGCGTGGATTGAAAACCTTGAGCAGGTCGGCGACAGCGTGCGCCTTGATTTGTCGCCCCTCGCGCAGGGGCGTGGATTGAAACTGATCCGCAACATCGTCAAGGGGATCGGTATCAACCGTCGCCCCTCGCGCAGGGGCGTGGATTGAAACTTCTCGGTCCAGTGCGATCGGGTGAGACGCAGGTCGAGGTCGCCCCTCGCGCAGGGGCGTGGATTGAAACCTTGAGCAGGTCGGCGACAGCGTGCGCCTTGATTTGTCGCCCCTCGCGCAGGGGCGTGGATTGAAACTCGCCAAGCGGCGTGTAGACGCCCGTGGCCGGGCGTCGCCCCTCGCGCAGGGGCGTGGATTGAAACGAACCTGTTAACAATGTCGCCGGTATCGTCGAGATTGTCGCCCCTCGCGCAGGGGCGTGGATTGAAACTGGATCGGCGTAATTTTCGCGGCGAAGTTGGGGGTCGCCCCTCGCGCAGGGGCGTGGATTGAAACACAATCAACGCGACGGCGTTAGTCGCCTTTCTGGTCGCCCCTCGCGCAGGGGCGTGGATTGAAACAGAATTTGTGCCGTCGGACCGGGCAGAGTGGGATGTCGCCCCTCGCGCAGGGGCGTGGATTGAAACGATCCAGAAGCGCTTGATGAGGCCGACGTTTCGCGGGTCGCCCCTCGCGCAGGGGCGTGGATTGAAACTGAGGCGCATCACGGTCGCCTCGGTCGTCAGCGTGTCGCCCCTCGCGCAGGGGCGTGGATTGAAACGTCTAGCTCACGTAGATTCGGCGCTTGACGGTCCGGTCGCCCCTCGCGCAGGGGCGTGGATTGAAACTCGTCTTGGCCCAAAAGATCGCGGCCGGGATCGAGTCGCCCCTCGCGCAGGGGCGTGGATTGAAACGCCTTCGCCGCCGCCGTATCGAGTTCGTCCCGGAGTCGCCCCTCGCGCAGGGGCGTGGATTGAAACCTCATCCGCTCGGCATTTCGCGCCGCGAACTCTGGGGTCGCCCCTCGCGCAGGGGCGTGGATTGAAACCGCCCCGGCCGCGCCGCCGCTTCCGCCGCTTGCCACGGTCGCCCCTCGCGCAGGGGCGTGGATTGAAACTAAGACTGACGACAAATGGCGCCCCTCGGGGCGCCGTCGCCCCTCGCGCAGGGGCGTGGATTGAAACTAGGCTGTTGTAAACGATATTGCTAATCTCGCTCGAGTCGCCCCTCGCGCAGGGGCGTGGATTGAAACTGTCGGTCAACTTCCTCGTCGGCATAAATGCCAGAGGTCGCCCCTCGCGCAGGGGCGTGGATTGAAACCTGGATGACGTTATAGGTCGTCCAAAGGTCGTCTCGTCGCCCCTCGCGCAGGGGCGTGGATTGAAACAGGCAGCGGATGCGGAAAAGTCCAGCCATGAGCGTCGCCCCTCGCGCAGGGGCGTGGATTGAAACAGCTACGACGCGACGCAAATTCTGATGGATTGGGTCGCCCCTCGCGCAGGGGCGTGGATTGAAACGTCGCCTACGCGCTGTATGCGATTGGCGTGTCTTGTCGCCCCTCGCGCAGGGGCGTGGATTGAAACCGTCAGTCATGATGCTACCTCAATTTGGGGAAAGTCGCCCCTCGCGCAGGGGCGTGGATTGAAACCATGTATCATATCCATTTCTTGCGAGGCCGAAGCGTCGCCCCTCGCGCAGGGGCGTGGATTGAAACGACGTAATCCATCGCGAGCGCGTCGCCGTTGACAATGTCGCCCCTCGCGCAGGGGCGTGGATTGAAACGACGTGGCCTGCGATCCCGCGCGAACATTCGGCGAAGTCGCCCCTCGCGCAGGGGCGTGGATTGAAACATCGCCGACTGCGTCGAGGTCTGCCCGGGCCATGAGTCGCCCCTCGCGCAGGGGCGTGGATTGAAACGCGAGCTGGGCCGCGGCGCCCGCCGCGATGTCATGGTCGCCCCTCGCGCAGGGGCGTGGATTGAAACCACACGACGACATTATGCCATTCGGTGCGCTCCGTCGCCCCTCGCGCAGGGGCGTGGATTGAAACTCCGCCGCGCTGCGTTCGCTCGCCGGAGCCGATGGTCGCCCCTCGCGCAGGGGCGTGGATTGAAACACGCAGGTCGCCGCGCCGGAGCCTTTGCCCGGTCCGTCGCCCCTCGCGCAGGGGCGTGGATTGAAACATGCCGTTAATGCCGCCCGGATAGGGCCACGGCTCAGTCGCCCCTCGCGCAGGGGCGTGGATTGAAACAGACGATGTCCGACGATCAGATCAGCCGCGCCGAGCGTCGCCCCTCGCGCAGGGGCGTGGATTGAAACTGGTAGACATTGATCGTCATGTTGGTGATCTTGGTCGCCCCTCGCGCAGGGGCGTGGATTGAAACAGCAACTCGTCGCCCTTATACTCGACGATCACGAACGTCGCCCCTCGCGCAGGGGCGTGGATTGAAACGCCGCCACCACATTCGGATCGGCGGTCATGGCGTGTCGCCCCTCGCGCAGGGGCGTGGATTGAAACAGCAGGATAATGTTGACGAGCGCCGAGCCATGCGAGGTCGCCCCTCGCGCAGGGGCGTGGATTGAAACGTCGCCTACGCACTGTATGCGATTGGCGTATCCTGTCGCCCCTCGCGCAGGGGCGTGGATTGAAACGCGTTGATGACGGATGCCGCGCGCGGCGAAGTGTCGTCGCCCCTCGCGCAGGGGCGTGGATTGAAACTCCGAATGCGTCGCCAAGGGCGCTCAACACCGACGGTCGCCCCTCGCGCAGGGGCGTGGATTGAAACCCAACGCAATGGGGCAACCCGTTCACGGTGGAGGTCGCCCCTCGCGCAGGGGCGTGGATTGAAACATCCACGCGGCCACGGCGCTGGTCAATCGCGGCGTGTCGCCCCTCGCGCAGGGGCGTGGATTGAAACATCGCGACGCCGATCCCCTACTCGTTCCAGCCAAGTCGCCCCTCGCGCAGGGGCGTGGATTGAAACTCGCCAAGCGGCGCGAAACCAAAATGCAAGAGAAGTCGCCCCTCGCGCAGGGGCGTGGATTGAAACTCAAACTGATGTCGCCGGACAACAAGCGGAGGCGGTCGCCCCTCGCGCAGGGGCGTGGATTGAAACGCGACGAGACGTTGCCGCTGGCATGGCTACGCGAGTCGCCCCTCGCGCAGGGGCGTGGATTGAAACGATTTTTATAATGTCGCCTACGTCGATGTTATCGAGTCGCCCCTCGCGCAGGGGCGTGGATTGAAACATTACAAGCCCGCCCGTGCTACACTACTACCCGGACGGTCGCCCCTCGCGCAGGGGCGTGGATTGAAACAACCGCATCATGAACGGGCTCGTCGGCCGCGCGGGAGTCGCCCCTCGCGCAGGGGCGTGGATTGAAACAGGATGACCAGGTAGTGATAATGGGCGGACATTGGTCGCCCCTCGCGCAGGGGCGTGGATTGAAACGGAGCGTAATCGCTCTAGAGCGCCTGCGCGCGCTCGTCGCCCCTCGCGCAGGGGCGTGGATTGAAACGCGCAGGGAACGGCCAACAGCGAGGACACGACTTAGTCGCCCCTCGCGCAGGGGCGTGGATTGAAACTTCCGGCAACTCGATCATCATGCCTGTCGCCGGCGGTCGCCCCTCGCGCAGGGGCGTGGATTGAAACTTCGCAGACGGGCGACCTTGTGCATCCGGCCCCCGGTCGCCCCTCGCGCAGGGGCGTGGATTGAAACGTTCCAGACCGGTTCGACGGGCTACCAGCCAAGCGAGTCGCCCCTCGCGCAGGGGCGTGGATTGAAACGATCCCGGCGCCGAATTGAGCGCGGCGCAGCTGCGCGTCGCCCCTCGCGCAGGGGCGTGGATTGAAACCGACACGGATAACGGCAAGCGCCTGCTGGCGCAGTCGCCCCTCGCGCAGGGGCGTGGATTGAAACTACGAAGTGCCGGTAGCCTACAGCGATGCCGATCGTCGCCCCTCGCGCAGGGGCGTGGATTGAAACGCCGCCACCACATTCGGATCGGCGGTCATGGCGTACGTCGCCCCTCGCGCAGGGGCGTGGATTGAAACCATCGAACGCCGGCGCTTGTTGATCCCGCCGTTGTGTCGCCCCTCGCGCAGGGGCGTGGATTGAAACGACCATGAAGCGCGCGAAGTCGGGCGCGCCGCCCTGTCGCCCCTCGCGCAGGGGCGTGGATTGAAACGATCGAACGCGCGGCGGCTCAGTGTTACCTTGCGCTGGTCGCCCCTCGCGCAGGGGCGTGGATTGAAACACGGGCCTCAGCTCGCTGCCCAACGTGATGATGGGGTCGCCCCTCGCGCAGGGGCGTGGATTGAAACCAGACGGTCGCCGGCGTGGTGGCGGGCTCGGGCGCGTGTCGCCCCTCGCGCAGGGGCGTGGATTGTAACTCGGCTGGCCTGAGCTGGCTAGCGCAGCAAGCCGGCGTCGCCCCTCGCGCAGGGGCGTGGATTGAAACCATCCTCGAACAGCGGCGTCGGCGCTATCGTCGCGTCGCCCCTCGCGCAGGGGCGTGGATTGAAACATGCGGAGATC
>NZ_JBGAHM010000060.1:0-6552 GCF_044226135.1 Methylocella sp.
GAAGGTCGCCCAGATGATGGCGACCATCCCCGACCTGCTGCCGCCCGAATACGCCGACGAATTGCAGAAGCTGCAGGCCGACGCGCCGCCGATGGGCGCGGGCTTCGTGCGGCGGCGCATGCAGGCCGAGCTCGGCCCGGACTTTCTCTCCCGCTTCAGGAGCTTCGACTTTCAGCCGGCCGCCGCCGCCTCGCTCGGCCAGGTGCATCGCGCCACGGCGCTCGACGGCGCGCCGCTCGCCTGCAAGCTGCAATATCCCGACATGGCCTCGGCGGTCGAAGCCGACCTTGGCCAGCTCGACGTGCTGTTTTCCCTGCACCGGCGTCTCAATCCCGTCATCGACACGCGCGAGATCGTCAAGGAGATCGGCGAACGCGTGCGCGAGGAGCTCGACTACGCGCGGGAGGCGCGCCACGCCGCGCTCTACGCCGAAATTCTCGGCGACGCGCCTGACGTGCGCGTCCCCCCCGTGCGCCCCGAGCTTTCGACCGCGCGGCTCCTGACGCTCGGCTGGCTCGACGGCGCGCCGCTGCTCGACTTCAGGGGCGCGCCGCAGGAGACGCGGGCGCGGATCGCCTCGGCGCTGTTCCACGCCTGGTGGGTTCCCTTCGCCCGCTTCGGCGTGATCCACGGCGATCCGCATCTTGGCAATTACGCCGTCTTCGGCGCCGACGCGGCGCGGCGCGAGGCTTTGGGCGTCAATCTGCTCGACTATGGCTGCGTGCGCATCTTCCGGCCCGAATTCGTCGACGGCGTGAAGACGCTCTACAAAAGCCTGCTCCATGACGATTTCGACGGCGCCTTCTTCGCCTATGAGCGCTGGGGCTTCCGCGGCCTGACGCGCGAGCTCGCCGAAATTCTCAACATCTGGGCGCGCTTCATCTTCGCGCCGCTGCTCGACGACCGCGTCCGCACCATCGCCGACGGGGTTTCGCCCGGGCGCTACGGCCGCAAGGAGGCGTTTCGCGTGCATCAGGCGCTCAAGGAGAAGGGCCCGGTGCTGGTGCCGCGCGAATTCGTGTTCATGGACCGCGCGGCGATCGGCCTCGGCGGCGCCTTTCTGCATCTCGACGCGCGGCTGAATTTTCATCGCCTGTTCGAGGCCGCGATCGGCGACTTCGCGCTCGAGGCGCTGCGCCCGCGCCAGCGCGACGCGCTCGCGCGCGCCGGACTCGCCGCGCCCCCCTAGCGGCGGCGCTGCGGCCCGCCGGCGGCGGCGAGAAATTTTCACGATAGTCCCTTTGTCCACTTGCGCGCCGGGGCTATCCTCGCCAAAGCTTGCGCAAGTCTTCGGGAGAACGCCGCATGGGCCATGACGTCGCAGAGCAGAACGTCCACCCTGACATGGACTACGCCGAACATCTGCGGACCTATCGCCTCTTTCTCAAGCTGGCGCTTTACCTGACGGCGGGCGTCGCGGCGATCCTGGTCCTGCTCGCGCTCATCACCCTCTGACACATCGTCTCGCGGCGTCTTCACCCCTTGGCGCCGCGCGTCGGCGCCTCGCCGCGCGATTCCGTTCAATTCCATTGCGGAGCACGACATGCGGATAGCGGTGCAGGCCGAGACCGACGCCAATGAGAACCGCGTCGCCGCGACGCCGGAGACGGTCAAGACGCTGATCGGCCTCGGCGCCGAAATGGTCGTCGAGACGGGCGCGGGCAAGGGCTCGGCCCAGGACGACGCGGCCTACGCCGCGGCCGGCGCGGCCATCGCCCCCGACGCGCGCGCCGCGGCCGAAGGCGCCGACGCGATTTTGCGCGTGCGCCGCCCCGACCCGTCCGAGCTTGCGGGCGTGAAGCCCGGCGCGATCCTGCTCGCCGTGCTCGACCCCTATGGCCACGAGGCCGAGCTCGCCGCGATCGCCAAGACCGGCGTCAGCGCCTTCGCCATGGAGCTCATTCCGCGCATCACCCGCGCCCAGTCGATGGACGTGCTGTCGAGCCAGGCCAATCTCGCCGGCTACCGCGCGGTGATCGACGCCGCCGCCTCCTATGACCGCGCCATCCCCATGATGACCACGGCGGCCGGCGCGGTTCAGCCGGCGCGCATCTTCATCATGGGCGTCGGCGTCGCCGGCCTCCAGGCCATCGCCACCGCGCGGCGCATCGGCGGCGCCGTCACCGCGACCGACGTGCGGCCGGCGACCAAGGAGCAGGTGCTCTCGCTCGGCGCGAAATTCATCGCGGTCGAGGACGAGGAGTTCGCCGCCGCCGAGACGGCGGCCGGCTACGCCAAGCCGATGTCGCCCGAATATCAGGCGAAGCAGGCCGAACTCACCGCCTCGCATATCGCCAAGCAGGACATCGTGGTCACGACCGCGCTGATCCCCGGCCGCAAGGCGCCGATCCTGATCACCAAGGAGATGGTCGCGACCATGGGGCGCGGCGCGATCATCGTCGACCTCGCGGCCGAGCGGGGCGGCAATTGCGAGCTGACCCGCCCGGGCGAAACGGTCGTCACCGAAAACGGCGTCAAGATCCTCGGCGCGCTC
Organism: Methylocella sp.; assembly: GCF_044226135.1. Classification (NCBI taxonomy): domain Bacteria; kingdom Pseudomonadati; phylum Pseudomonadota; class Alphaproteobacteria; order Hyphomicrobiales; family Beijerinckiaceae; genus Methylocella; species Methylocella sp. The sequence continues at coordinate 2,495 of NZ_JBGAHM010000060.1, forward strand.
AACCTCGCCGGCAGCGTCGCCGCCACGGCCTCGGCGCTCTATGCGCGCAACCTCGTCAATTTCCTGAAGCCCCTGATCGACAGGGAGACGAAAGTCTTCGCGGTCAACTGGGACGACGAGATCGTCAAGGCGACGCTGCTGACCCGCGACGGCGCCATGCCGCATTCAAACTTCCAGCCCCCGGCGGGCGCGCTCGAAGCCGCCCCGGCGGAGTCCCCTGAAGCCGCCCCGGCGGCCGTGACCGACGAAGCCCCCGCCGCGCAGGACGCCGCCGAAGCCGTCGCCGCGCCGCAGCCCGCCGAAAGCCCCGCGGCCGACGACGAAGCCGGGGACGCCGGACAGGCGCCCGAAGACGAGTCCGCGCCCGAAGACGAGCCCCCGGCCGAAGACGCAGCCCCCGAAGACGCAGCCCCCGAAGACGCCGCGCCCGACCATGCCGCGTCCGACCAGGCGGCGGCGCCCGGCGGGGCGCGGACGCCGTCGCGGCGGCCGAAGCCGCGGGGCCGGACTCCGCGGCGCTGACGTGAGCCCGGGGCCGCGCCGGGAGCGGCTGGAGCAGATTGACTCCGCGACGGCCGGCCGCGCCCGCCCGTCGCGCGGCGAAATTTCCGAGGGAGAACAGGAATGGCGAACGAAATCGACCCGCTTGCGCTGCAACGGGTCCAGGAAGCGATTGAAGCCGCGCGCGTCGCGGCCCAGAACGCCGAGGCGGCGGCCGACCAGATCGCGGCGGCCGGCCATATCGCGACGGGCGGCCTGATCGACCCCATCGTCTTCCGGCTCGCCATCTTCGCGCTCGCCGTGGTCGTCGGCTATTACGTCGTCTGGTCGGTGAAGCCCGCCCTGCACACGCCGCTGATGTCGGTCACCAACGCCATCTCCTCGGTGATCGTCGTCGGCGCCCTGCTGTCGGCCTCGGTCGACGCCGGCGCGCATGGCGAGCCGGGCGCGGGCGCGGCCAAGCTGTTCGGCTTCATCGCCCTCGTGCTCGCCTGCGTGAACATCTTCGGCGGCTTTCTCGTCACCGAACGCATGCTCGCCATGTACAAGAAGAAGGGCTGACCGATGAGCGCCAATCTCGCCGCAGTCCTTTATCTCGTCTCGGGCCTGCTGTTCATCTTCGCGCTGCGCGGCCTGTCGAAGCCCGAAACCTCGCGCCAGGGCAATCGCGCCGGCATGATCGGCATGGCGATCGCCATGGTCACGACGCTGGCCTATGACCCGCCGTCGGGCTTCCTGTCGTGGCTGTTGATCTTCGCCGGCGTCGGCATCGGCGGCGGCGTCGGCGCGTGGCGCGCGCGCACCATCCAGATGACGGCGATGCCGCAGCTCGTCGCGCTGTTTCACGCCCTCGTCGGCCTCGCCGCCGTGCTGGTCGCGGCGAGCGCGCTCAACGCGCCGCGCGCCTTCGGCCTCGGCTCGCCGATCCATGGCGGCAGCCTCGTTGAAATGTCGCTTGGCGCGGCGATCGGCGCGCTGACCTTCACCGGCTCGGTGATCGCCTTCCTGAAGCTCGACGGGCGCATGTCGGGCAGGCCGATCCTGCTGCCGCACCGCCATCTCATCAACATCGCGCTCGGCGTCCTGCTGGTCCTGTTCATCGTCGCCTTCACCTCGACGGCGGACCATACGGTGTTCTGGGCGATCGTCGCCGTCTCGCTGGCCCTCGGCGTGCTGCTCATCGTCCCGATCGGCGGCGCCGACATGCCGGTCGTGATCTCGATGCTGAACTCCTACTCCGGCTGGGCGGCGGTCGGCATCGGCTTCACGCTCGGCAATCTCGCCCTCATCATCACCGGCGCCCTCGTCGGATCGTCGGGCGCGATTCTGTCCTACATCATGTGCAAGGGCATGAACCGCTCCTTCATCTCGGTGATCCTCGGCGGCTTCGGCGGCGAGACGGAAGCGCCGGCGGCGGCCGTCTCGGCCGACCCCGACGCGCCGCAGCGCGAAGTGAAGAAGGGCACGCCCGAGGAAGCCGCGAAGCTGCTCAAGGCGGCCAAGCTCGTGATCATCGTGCCGGGCTACGGCATGGCGGTGGCCCAGGCCCAGCACGCGCTGCGCGAGATGGCCGACCTCGTCAAGAAGAACGGCGGCGAGGTCAAATACGCCATCCATCCCGTGGCCGGACGCATGCCAGGCCACATGAACGTGCTGCTCGCCGAAGCCAACGTGCCCTATGACGAAGTGTTCGAGCTCGAAGAAATCAACGAAGACTTCAAGAAGGCCGACGTCGCCTATGTCATCGGCGCGAACGACGTGACCAACCCGGCCGCCAAGACCGACCCGAAGTCGCCGATCTACGGCATGCCGATCCTTGACGTCGAAGACGCCAAAAACGTCCTTTTCGTCAAGCGCGGCATGGGCTCGGGTTATGCCGGCGTCGAGAATGAGCTGTTTTTCAAGCCGAACACCACCATGCTGTTCGGCGACGCCAAGAAGGTCACCGAGTCGATCGTGCGGGCGATGGAATAGGCCGGCCTTTCCGGCCCCTGCGGGAGCGCGGCCCGGCCGCGCCCCCGGCGACGCAAGGCCGGCTACGGCCCTGCGAAAACCCCGCCTGAGACGGGGCGCGGCCGGCGCGACAGGGCGGTCCGCCCCGGCTTATCCTTCAATGAGGCCCGACAAGGCCGGCGTCTTCGCGGCGTGCGCCGTCGGTTCGAGCCGCCGCGCCAGGCGCTTCGCGCTCGCAAGCCGGCGCGCCCTTGCATATAAAGAGAAGGCGGGCGCGCGTCCCGAACGGAACCCGCCCGAACGAAGGGGGACTGAATGGCCGCCGACTACGACGACGTCAAGGCCGTCGCGCATCTGCCCAATCTCGACATCGAAATCCAGCATCGCGCCCCGCGCCCGGGCCAGGGCGAGGTGTTGACCATTTCGCTGCGCGCGACGCCCTCCTTCGAAGCCGCGTTCCGGCATTTCGAGGACGCCAATCCCTTCGCCTTCTGGACGCGCGCGATCGAGGACGCCTGGGCGCCATGGCTGCGTCTCGCGGGGTTCGACCTGCCCGCGCCGCGGCCCTCGCGCCTGCCCAGACGCGGCGAACGCTGAGCGCGCGTCCCGCTTCAGCCTTTCGCCTTTTTGCGGGAAAGACGGCGCTCATTCGCCGTCGCCGTCCTGTGGACCGGCGCGAGGGCGCGGCCGAAGCCGAGGCTCATGGCCGTCGCGATGCGCAGCCCGCGCCGGCCGACCCGCTCAAGCTCGGCCGGCGTCGGCGGCCGGCCCGAGAGCGTCAGCGCGAACAGGTCGCGCGCCTGGGCCATGCAGTCCCCCTGCGCCGCGGCGAGATCCTTCATCCATGACGCGCCGGCGCGCGAAAAGGCGTCGGCCTTCTCGGCGCCCATCAGACGCAGCTCGGCGACGTCCGCGCGCAGCGGATTTTCGAGCGCCGCGTCGATGACAGTCCTGCGCCTTGCGATCACCTTCCCGCTCGCCTGAAAGGTTTCGGCGGCGGCGACGGCGTTTTTCCAGGTCGAGGCGCCGAGCTTGAAAGGGTCTGTCCAGAACATGGCGGCTCCAGGGGCGAGGCGGCGGACGGCGACGGGCGCCTGCGAGGCCAAGCGCCCCGCGAGGCCAAGCGCCCTGCGAAGCAAGGACGGCGCCGGAGTCTTCGACGCGAACCATCGCGGATCCGGCGGGACCGGCCCGCGTCGCACATGGCCTCACGTCGCCGCGCCGTCATGGCGCACGCATGAAAGGCGCTGGAATTCCCGGCGTCGCCGGTCTAGGACATGACACGCGGGCCGCGGCGATCCGAGAACATCTGCGCCGCGGAAATTGTTCCGCCCCGCGCACCTGTCGCACCCCTTGCGGCAGCTTCGTCTCTCGCCAACGATCTTCGGCCAATGATCTTCCGCCGGTGATCTTCGCCGCGCGCCTCTCCCGCCCGAGGCCGCCGCGACGACCGTCGGACACGCCTTTCGATCAGACGCCTGCAATAATGGAAAACAGATCATGAAGTCAGGAAACGCTCTTTTGACGTCCGCGCTCGCCGGACTCTCGATGTGCGCCGGCGCGCTTTACGCGCCCGTGGCGCAGGCGCAGATCACCTATGACGT